>NZ_JBXAYF010000005.1:0-98942 GCF_056782175.1 Dellaglioa sp. CoH-56-MRSF-10 | reverse complement strand
CGAACACAGAAGTTAAGCTTCTTAGCGCCAAGAGTAGTTGGGGGTCGCCCCCTGCGAGGGTAGGACGTTGCCATGCTAATAATAAATAAAAAAAGGACATTAACATAATTGTTAATGTCCTTTTTTTATGCGATTGTAAAATAAAAAGCCGCTTACCGGATTTGAACCGGTGACCCCCACCTTACCATGGTGATACTCTACCTACTGAGCTAAAGCGGCATTACTATAAAAGTCTATAGTAATATTAAAAATAAATCAACCTAAATTTAAACAATCAAAACACTAGAATTATTTATGGAATTCGTAAGCAACGGAGATAGTGACTCAATGGAAAAGATAGTTAAGGTATGCATTGCTCGTGAACAAAGAGTATAAAGGGTACCAAGATCATTTTTTGAAATATAATTTTTTTTTGAAATATCAAAAGCAATAACAGAATCAAATTCCAAGCCTTTAGCTAAATAAATAGGTAATATTATTGTTTCTTCTGGAATTTTTCTGTCGCCATCTGTAACCATTGTTAATTTTACTAATGATCTGAGTTCACTATATAGTAATTTACATTCAGCCAAATTTTTAGTGATGATAGTTACTGGTTGGTTATTAGTATCACCATTTTTAATTAGGGCTATTAAAGATGCTAGTGCAGAAGCCCGGGTTTTACTAAAGTATATTTTAGGTAATTCGCCATGACGTGTGAATGATTCAATGCTATTTCCGTCTGGTAGCAATGATTTTGCAAAATTAGTAATTTCAAATGTTGATCGGTAACTTTTATTTAAAATAATTAAATTAGTTTTTTTAACTTGTAAAATATGATTTAAATTTTCTAAAAATTTAGCTGGTAAGATTAAATCATAGAATAAAGCTTGCTCACTATCTCCTAAAAGTGTTAATTTAGCGTTAGGAAAACAATTTTTTAAATATAAGAGTTGCAGCGGAGAGTAATCTTGAATTTCATCAATAAAAAGATGTTCGATATTTCTATTTTGACCATCACCCGTTAGTAAGTCTCGTAGCAATAGTAGTGGTGTGGCATCTAATAACGTGATTTTATGAAGCTCTAAGTTTGATTGGAATGATTTTTTTTCTTCTATTGAAATTGTAATTTCAAGGAATTTAGCATATTGCTCATAAATATCAATAAAATAATTATTGTAAATCGCATCATATACAATATTAAAGCGATCTTTTAATATAATGGTACCAATATATGATATTTCTTTATCAATACTATCAAATTCATCGCGTTCATAATCACTTAAATATGTTTCATATTGAGAATCAGATAACGAATCAATTTCTTCACGCATCCAATCAGATTCTGCCATTTCGGCAATTCTAGTTTTTAATCGTTTTGTTAGTGTATTTTTTGTTGCGGTAAATTTATCTGATGACAACATATTATGTGGTAGATGTGTAAATATATTAGCGATTTCTTCTTTTTTAAAGAACGGGATACCTTCATAAATGATATCTGTGAAGGCTAATTCAGATGAATCTACTGCATTTAAGTAATTTTCAATTGTTTTTTTTAAAAGTGCATTACCTCTTAAATCAGATGAAGCATGTTTATTGTTTGACTCATAATTTTCAAATAAGGTTTCAACCTTTAATCCTTGAAAACGATTAGAGAAGAATTCGGCTAACGTGACTTGTCTCATGTTCTTTTCGCCCAGGCTAGGTAGTACATCGGAAATATAGTGACTGAAAAGTAGATTTGGAGAAAATAATATAATTTGATCCGCATTTAGTGATGTTCTTGAGTGATAGAGTAGAAATGCAATACGTTGTAGAATAGCGGATGTTTTCCCACTTCCGGCAACCCCCTGGACAACTAATAAGTCACTTGTTGTATCTCGAATAATTGTGTTTTGTTCTTGTTGAATTGTAGAAACAATATTTTTCATCTGTGTGTCACTTTGTTCGCCTAAAACTTGTTGCAATAATTCATCGCCAATTGTTTCATTGGTATCAAACATCGATAGGATTTTACCTTCTTTAATTTGAAATTGACGTTTTTTGGATAATTCTGTCATTTGAGTTCCTTGTGGTGTCTTATAAGAAATATGACCCAATGCGCCGTTATAATAAATACTTGAAATAGGTGCACGCCAGTCATGTATTAGAAAATTTTGATGATCATCTACTAGAGAGGCTAGACCAATATAGAGTTGTTCCTGTTCTGGATCGCCATCGTCTTGGATGTCGATACGTCCAAAATAAGGTGAATCGCCTAATTGTTTTAAAGTATGAACCTGTTTTTCTAATATTTCTTCAGTTTGGATAGTCGTGGCGACCAATTGTTTCTGTTGTTGCACTTCGGCATTCGTTTCAATTCTATCATCAACTTCAAAAGTATTGATTTTGGCATTATCTACATAGTTTTTTTCAACTGATGAGGTTTCTTTATGTGCTTTTTCACATAGTTCGGCTGTTTTAATAGATTGGTGATTAATTTCAGTAATAATTGAATCAACTCTATTTTGTTCGATTTCTTCTTCTGACATCTTAATGCCCCCTTTGTACTATTGACCTAGTTTAAAGGTTTTTGAAATATTCGTCTAGTATTTAATATTATTTGATTTTTTCTGTTGAACACGCTACACTTACACTAATAGATAATTCATTGATTATTGCGAAGTAGGAACGCCAACTAGAACAGGGACATACTGATTTTGCTGGAAGGTATGGTGGCGGACTGAATTGGATATATGAGAATTTTGGGTAACCTCCTTATCGGTAAGTGGCAGAATTTTATTCTGCAATTTAGGTGGTACCACGAGACAGTCGTCCTATTGTTATTTACTAACAATAGGACTTTTTTTATAGATAGAAAGGGAGCGTAAATATGACAAAAAAAGTAGTCTTATCAGGGGATCGACCTACGGGGAAACTACATATCGGGCACTACATCGGTTCATTAAAGAATCGTGTTGAAATGCAAAATTCTGGTGATTATGAGATATTCATCATGATTGCTGATCAACAAGCTTTGACAGATAACGCACGTGATCCGGAAAAAATTAAAAATAGTTTAATTCAAGTAGCGTTAGATTATCTAGCGGTTGGTATTGATCCAAACAAATCAACTATTTTTGTTCAATCTCAAATTCCTGCATTAACGGAACTAACAAGTTATTACTTGAATTTGGTAACTGTTTCTCGCTTGGAACGTAATCCTACAGTTAAAGCTGAAATTCAACAAAAGAATTTTGAACGCAGTATTCCTGCCGGATTTTTTGTTTATCCGGTTAGCCAGGCTGCAGATATTACAGCATTTAAAGCAACAGTTGTACCTGTTGGCGATGATCAAGAACCAATGATTGAACAAACACGCGAAATCGTTAGAAGTTTTAATACAATTTATCAACAAGATATTCTTGTTGAACCAGAAGGTGTCTTCCCTCCAAAAGGGCAAGGACGTTTACCTGGATTAGATGGTAATGCAAAAATGAGTAAGTCACTAGGAAACGGGATTTTCCTTGCCGATGATGCGGAGACATTGAAGAAGAAAGTAATGTCAATGTATACAGATCCAGATCATATTCATGTTGAAGATCCAGGTAAAGTTGAGGGTAACATGGTATTTACTTATCTTGATATCTTTGATAAAGATACTGAAAAAGTTGCCGAACTTAAGGCCCAGTATCAAGCAGGTGGCTTAGGCGATGTTAAAATTAAACGTTATTTAAATGAAGTACTTGAAGCTGAGTTAGCTCCAATTCGTGAACGACGAGCTGAATTAGCTAAAGATCCTGAAGCCATTTATGCAATGTTAAAAGCGGGTAGTGATAAAGCTAATGCTGTTGCAAACCAAACATTGAACGAAGTTAGAGATGCGATTGGAATTAATTATTTTAACTAGTTCGGTTGTGAAACGTTTCTTTGATTTAGTATGAGGTGAGTAATAATGGAAAAGTTTGTTTTATTGGATTTGGGTTCAAATTCGGTTCGATTATCAATTAACGAACAACTTGATAATGGACAATTTAAAGAAATTAAGCGTTTAAAATCGGAAACACGATTATCTGAAGGGATGGGGAAATCCCGAGTGTTACAGGAACATGCGATGGCTAGGACAATTGAAGCCTTAGTTAGTTTTAAAAAACAATATGATATTTATGGACCGGTTGCTGTACATGGAATTGCCACTGCAGCTGTACGAATGGCTCGAAATCAAAAAGAATTTTTACGTCGAATTAAAGAGGCAGTTGGTGCTGATATTGAAGTTTTAAGTGGGGATGATGAAGCTTATTACGATTATATGGGTGTAATGGAAGCCTTACCAATTCATGATTGCTTGATTTTGGATACAGGTGGCGCAAGCAGTGAATTAATCCATGTGGTTAATCGAAAAGTGGTACATCTTGTGAGTTTGCCATTTGGTGCAGTGACTTTATCCGAAAAATATTTAAAAAATGAACAGATTACGAGTAAAGAATTATTTCAGTTAATGGAGTACTTGGTGACCGCTTTTCAAAAGTTGGAGTGGTTGAAGGAAGCAATGGAGTTGCCCCTCGTACTACTTGGCGGCTCAAATCGAATTATTGGACGTTTAAACCGCAAAAAACAGAAGCTAATTAATACGGAGGCAATTAATGGCTATCAATTGTCACGTAAGGCAGTTTCATTAACTTTTGAGGACTTGGTAGGCTTGACGACTAAAAAGCGTGCACAAGTCAGTGGTATAGCTTCTAACCGTGCGGATATTATTGTAGGTGGAATTGCACCAGTTGTTGTTCTGGGACAATATTTAAATTCTGTTGGTGTCATTTTTTCTGAAAGTGGTGTCCGAGAAGGTTATTTAACAACTAAATTAGGTAAATAAAAAGACATCAAAAATTGATGTCTTTTTATTTTGGTAAAATATCTTCGAATGTCATTGCTGATAAAAATTTTTGAATGCGTTCTGTAGGGTGATTGAAAAATTCGTCTGGTGAACCATTAAATAAGATATTGCCATCTTCTAGAAAAATGATATTATTGGCAACAGCTTTTGCAAAGGCCATATTATGAGTAACGATAACCATTGATTTTTTTTCTATATCCAACTTAAGTAGAACTCTTAAAACCTCTGCTTCTAATTCAGGATCTAGTGCAGAAGTTGGTTCATCAAATAATAAATATTTAGGATTCATTGCCATTGCTCTAGCAATAGCTACACGTTGTTGTTGACCACCAGATAACTGGCTTGGATAGTAATTAGCACGATCTGAAAGACCGACTAATTCTAAAAGTTCTTCAGCGCGTTGTGCAACAATTAATTTTTGTTCCTTTAAAACGTGAAGGGGTCCTTCCATAACATTTTTCAAAACAGTTAAATGAGGAAATAAGTTATAGTCTTGGAAAACCATACCTGTTTCACGACGAACTTCCAAAATTGTTTTTTCACTGATTGGTTGGGTAAAGTCGATCTTTTTATCATCTAATGAGTAGAGACCTTCTTCGGGTTGTTCTAATAAATTAAATGAGCGTAATAAGGTTGATTTACCGGAACCAGAAGGACCAACGATGACGGTTGTTTCGTTTTCTGGTAATTCAAATGACAACGATTTTAAGACTTTATGTTGGTCGAAGTATTTATTAACATTTTCAAATTTAATCAAAGTTAAGACCTCCTAGTTATTTTTAATGTAACGCGATGTTCTTTTTTCTAGATAATATTGACCAACGTTTAAAATTGAGCAAAAGACTAGATAAACGACCGCTACTTCACAGTATAAGGTCATAGGTTCATAAGTTCTTGCCGCAATTTGTTGACCAACGGAAAACATTTCGACAATCGTGATTGAGAAGGCTAATGACGTATCCTTTATTAAACCAATGAAACTATTTGATAAAGGTGGAAGTGAGACCCGTGCTGCTTGTGGTAAAATAACGCGAAATAACACGGTTGTGTGTGTCATACCAATGGCGTAACCAGCTTCCCACTGACCTTTTGAAATTGATAGAATAGCTGCACGAATTGTTTCCGATGCATAAGCACCAACGTTTAATGAAAAAACAATAACAGCGGCACTGAATGCGCCGAATTCAACTGTATAAGGTGCTGGTAATCTAGGTAGTCCATAAAATAGGATAAATAATTGCACAATCAAAGGCGTTCCTCTGAAAATCCAAACATAGAATGAAAAGAATGCTTTACCAATCCCTTTTAAAATTTGGGTGAAGGTACTGCCTTTTTTTATATCTGATATTCGAACTAGTGCGGTGATAATTGCGATGATGATCCCGATAACGAATGAAATTATCGTCAAAGGGATAGTGTAGCGAATTCCAGCTTCTAAAATGGTTGGGAGTGAATCAATAACAAGTTTCATAAACGCGGAACCTCTCTTAATCTATTATTAATAAAAAAAGACTGATGACAAAATGGATTTTGCACCAGTCCTTTTGGAATTATTTATTTGTGATGTCGCTACCAAAATATTTTTTTGATAGTTTTGATAATGAGCCATCAGCACGTAATTCTTTAAGTGCTTTGTTTAATTCTTTTTGTAATTTTGGGTTGTCCTGTTGGATTAAGCCAGCAACTTTTAATGCTGGAATTTCAGAACCTGTTGAAATTGTTTTAATGTTCGTATCAGGTTTTTCTTTTAAGTATGAATAGACAGCATCGTTACTGTTAATGGTACCATCAGCCCGACCATCTAGGATTAAACTGATTGTATTTGCAAAATCATCTGTTGAGACAACATCAGCACCAAGGCGTTCAGCATCGGCTCCATTTTCACTTGTAACCGTTTGTGCCATCTTTTTACCCTTAATATCTTTAATCGTTTTAATAGAAGAGTTATTATTTTTGACGACTAAAATTGATTTTGAATAAATATAAGGTGATGTAAAGTTGTATTTATCTTGACGTTCTTTTGTAACACCAACGTTGTTTAAAACAACGTCGTATTTGTTAGCATCTAATCCTGCAACTAATGAATCCCATTTTGATTCGATAAATTTAGGCGTTAAATCCATTTTTTTAGCTAATTGTTTACCAAGATCAACTTCGAAACCAGTTAATTTATTGTTACTATCGTGGTAACTATAAGGGCGGTAAGTACCTTCTAATCCGATTGTTAATGTACCCTTTGTTTGTGTTACATCGGATGCTGTATCTTTCGATTTACCGCAGGCGGTTAAAGCAAGAGCAATCAATAACACACTGGCAAGACTTAATATTTTTTTCATTTTAGTACGCCCCTTTTTTTAAAAGTAATATATTATCTATCTATAATAGCGTAAAATAAGCTAAGAAACCAATTATTTCTCTTACTAAAAGTAAAAACAACAAAAAGGACTAAGGTAATGACAAAATTTATAAAATTTTATCAAAAAAAATGGCATGATAGATTAATAACCTTATTAAATGACAATCTTATTTCAGATGATGAAAAATTAGAAATAGAAACGCATGCTCTTAATCATGAATTAGGGGATCAGATGACTGAAAATTATATAGCAGATTTTACCTTGCCAGAAGGTATTGCGTTTAATTATTTAGTTGATGGAAAAAAGATGACGGTCCCAATGGTAACTGAAGAACCTTCTGTAATTGCGGCAAATAATAATGGGGCAAAAATAATTGCATCTGCGGGTGGATTTACAACAAAAATTAAATCACGCTTAATGATAGGTCAAGTTATTTTAGAAAATATTGATGATGCGGATAACGTTATCAACCAAATTAATGAACAACAATTGAATTTAATTAAAATAGCGAATGCTGCTCGTCCTTCACTTGTAAAACGAGGCGGTGGCGCACGTTGGGTCAGAGTTCGAAAACTAGCAGCTGATCTAATTTCGGTAGATTTAGCAGTAGATGTTCAAGAAGCAATGGGCGCTAATAGTGTAAATACAATGATGGAGGCAGTTGGTGAAACGCTGCAAACACAGTTTAAACAAGACGTCCTTATGAGTATTCTATCCAACTACGCAACAGATTCATTAGTTGAATCAAGCTGCTCAATTCCTTTTACGTTGTTAGATTCTGCAGAAATTAGTGGTGAACACATAGCTAAGAAAATTGTCTCAGCAAGTCGAGTGGCTCAACTTGACCCATATCGTGCCGTCACACATAATAAAGGTATTATGAATGGGATTGATGCGGTTCTCATTGCTTCGGGAAACGATTGGCGTGCCGTTGAAGCAGGTGCTCATGCTTATGCTAGCCAAGATGGCCAGTATCGTGGCTTGACGAAATGGTCGATAGTCAGTGATAATTTAGTTGGCATAATTAAATTACCAATGCCCATAGGAGTTGTTGGGGGTTCGATTGATATTGTCCCAATGGTTCAAATTAATAAAAAAATGATGGGTATTCGATCAGCAAAAGAGCTTGCTAGTTTGGTTGCAAGTGTTGGGTTAGCTCAAAATTTAGCGGCACTTAAAGCACTTGTTTCTGAGGGTATTCAAAAGGGACATATGGGTCTTCAACTAAAATCACTGGCAGTTAAAGTTGGCGCTGTAGACGAAGAAGTGGCACAATTAACTGAGTTATTAAAAAATGAGAATCGACCAGATACAGAGGTTGCAACAAAAAAACTAAATGAATTAAGAAAAAAAGGGGATAATTAAATGGTTGAGATTACATTACACCAAAATACACAAAATTTAATTACTACAATTAAAGAACAATTTGATGGAGAAATTAAAATTCAATATGGTGGCGAAAAAGTTGGGTTTATTAAGCATCAACAAGTAGAATCTCGGTTAGAAGATGGAAATTTCATTATTAATGTGACTGATATTACAGCACCTGATTACTTGATTTCGCATGAACTATTCCATTTTTTCTTGCAACTTAATCAGGCACCTGAATTAATGTTAAAAATGACAACGGATGATTTTAATATCGACGATAAAATCAATGCGACGGCTGTTCAACTTTATGATACGGTTTTACATGGGACTATTTTTAGATTACAAGAAGAAAATGGGTTTATTGATGATAATATTAGAGAATTATTCTATCAAGGAATCTTGGCAACAGTGACTGCTGAACCTAAAGAAGGTAGCGGCCCAGATGAATGGGGAATGTACCGATTAATCACACTTTTAGATGCTTTGGTGTTCTTTCAAAATGAAGATATGGAACAAATTACTGAAAAATTCTTAGAATTTTACCCTATCGCAACAGATGCTGCACTTAAATTATTGGAAATCTTAACATCTAATGACTTACGTGCACCTTTTGAAGCTCGCCGAGCAACGGTTGCCTTATTTAAAGCCTTCGATGCACAACTTGAAGCGTGGAAATTACCAAAAATGTACTTAAATACGTTTGCAACGTTAACACCAGTTTTCAGTGAACGTCAATTAAAATTAGAAGTACGTCAATTGTTTGATATTATGCATTCTGAATTTAAAAGTAATGTTAATTTTGCGTCAGCTTATGTTGGTATTCAAAAGAATGATCAACAAAATGCATTTGTTATTACAGTACCTAGAAATGCGGATTCAAAAGAGGTTATTTTACGTACGTACGATATGACAGTGTTAGAATTAATGCAAACAATTAAGATGCGCTTTATAGTTAGAACTGCTGAATAATGATTGATTTAGCAAAATATAATCTAGCTGTTATCACAGCTGGAAACAACATTTTATTATTAAATCGTTTGAAAAAACCATATGTTGGTCTTTGGAATGGAATTGGTGGTAAACGTGAACCACAAGAATCTGAACTTGCAGGGATGCTTCGTGAATTATATGAGGAAACAGGAATCAAAATTACCGATTCTCAATGTAGACCAACGGGTTATCTTGAATGGTCAGTGGACGACGAATATCAAGCTACAATAGCGTTATTTCATATCTCTTTACAACAACCATTTGGAAAACAATATCCACAAAGAACACGAGAAGGTATTTTAGCAGACTTTCCAGTTGAATGGGCTTTGAATAAGCAAAACGTCGGACTAACACCTGATTTAGTTCCTGTGTTACCCTATATTTTAAAGGATGAATTTCATCGATATTTGACAAATTTTAATGGTTCACAATTAGTTGATTTTAAAATTAAATTATAGTGAAGGACTGTTGTAAAATGATTGAACACAGTGAAATTTTTACTCGATTAAATAATCTAAAGACTAGATTACAATGGCTAACTTATTTTCAGCGGTTTTTTGACTTCATTCTGTTTTACTTTGGTTTTTCTAGTTTTTTTGGTGGAAATCCAATAACGTTATTTGGAACAGTTTTCACAAAAGGTGAAGGGTTACTACTAACGTTGATGGTTGCGGCGATAACGTTTAGTATCACGGCACTGAAACAAGATCCAAGACGGGTTGGGCGGATTTTAATTACCATTTTAGATGGACAGCTATCTGAAAAAGAAATTATGATTATTCGTCAATTTCAAAAATATGCACGCTAATTTTAAAAGAGATAGTCTATGTTAAACTCACGGACTGTCTCTTTTTATTGCTTAAAATCGGCTGAAAACTATGATATACTGTTAAGGAGTTTATACAGAACGAATGTTAAAAAACACATGAAATACGATACGGAAAGGGTCTTAAAAAATGACAGAAAAACCCACATTTTATTTAACAACACCAATTTATTATCCATCTGGTAAATTACATATTGGAAATTCATACACAACAATTGCGTGTGACGTCTTAGCACGTTACAAACGCCAAAAAGGATATGATGTTTTCTTCTTAACGGGAACAGATGAACATGGTTTGAAAATCGAACAAAAAGCTGAAGAATTAGGGACAACACCACAAGCTTATGTCGACGGTATGGCTAGTGATATTAAAGAATTATGGAAAACCCTTGAAATTACAAATGATAAATTTATTCGAACAACAGATGATCAACATGAAAAAGCTGTGCAATATATCTTCGATAAATTACTTAAACAAGGCGATATTTATTTAGGAGAATACGAAGGCTGGTACTCTGTTTCTGATGAAGAATTCTTTACAGAATCACAGTTGGCTGAAGTTTTCCGTGATGATGACGGTAAAATGGTTGGTGGTAAAGCGCCAAGTGGTCACGAAGTTTCATTAGTTAAAGAAGAATCATATTTCTTTAAAATGAGTAAATATGCAGATCGTTTACTAAAATATTATGAAGATCATCCTGATTTTATTCAACCAGAATCACGTAAAAATGAAATGATAAATAATTTCATTAAACCTGGTTTGGAAGATCTTGCTGTATCTAGAACGACATTTAACTGGGGCGTAAAAGTTAAAAGTAACCCTAAACATGTTGTTTATGTTTGGATTGACGCTTTAGCAAATTATATTACAGCCTTGGGTTATGGTTCAGATGATACTGAACTATTTGATAAATATTGGCCTGCAGATGTTCAAATGGTTGGTAAAGAAATCGTGCGTTTCCATACGATTTACTGGCCAATTATTTTGATGGCGCTCGATTTACCTTTACCAAAACAAATTTTTGGTCATGGTTGGTTGTTAATGAAAGACGGTAAAATGTCTAAATCAAAAGGTAACGTTATCTATCCAGAAATGTTAGTAGAACGCTATGGATTGGATGCACTCCGTTACTACTTAATGCGCGCTGTACCATTTGGTAATGATGGTGTCTTCACACCAGAAGACTTTGTTTCACGTGTTAATTTTGATTTAGCTAATGATTTAGGGAACTTATTAAATAGAACTGTTGCGATGATTAACAAATACGATGGTGGTAAAATTCCAGCATTAAAGGGTAACGTAACTGAATTTGATGGAGACTTAGGTCAAACAGCTGAAGATACAATTACGGAATATACTGAATTAATGGATAAAATGGAATTCTCAGATGGATTAAATGCTATCTGGAAATTAGTTGCTAGAACAAATAAATATATTGATGAAACACAACCATGGGTTTTAGCTAAAGATGAAGCACGTAAAGCTGAACTTGATAGTGTTATGGTACATTTAGCAGCTAGTTTACGTGTGATTGCTGTCTTAATCCAACCTATTATGACGCATGCACCTAAAGAAATTTTTGAACAATTAGGTTTAGACACGGCAGATATGGCTATTGAAGAATTAAACTACTCTGATTTCCCAATGGACAGCGTCGTTGTTGAAAAAGGAACGCCTATTTTCCCACGCTTAGATGTTGAAGAAGAGATTGCCTATATTAAAGATCAAATGACAGTTTCAGATAAGAAGAAAGGGCGTAAAGCAATGGCAGTTAATGATACAGAGGATTCTTTAGATTGGAATCCAGAAAATGTGGCTCTAAACTTAACATTACCTCAAACGACATTTGATCAATTTGAGCCAAATGAATTAAAAGTTGCTGAAATTATTCAAGTTGAAAAAGTACAAAATGCTGATAAACTATTGAAATTTAGATTAGATGCTGGTGATCCTGATCATCGTCAAATCTTGTCTGGTGTAGCAGAGTTTTATCCTGAAACAGATGTCTTATTAGGAAAAAAAGTTGTGATTGTTGCGAACTTAAAACCGCGTAAGATGAAAGGCGAAATTAGCCAAGGAATGATTCTATCTGTAGAATACGATGGTAAATTGAAATTAATTACCGTTGATGAAGATATTAAAAATGGCGCAATTGTAGGCTAAATAAAGTAAGGACTGGAAACAAAACTTGGTTTTGCTCTAGTCCTTCTTCATTTTACTGCTAGAAAGGAGAGGTATCCCTTGGAAATATTTGACACACATACACATATTAATTCTGATGAATTTACAACGGAAATTCCTGAAGTTATTGAGCGTGCAAAAGCATTTGACGTGACTAAAATGGCAATTGTTGGATTTGATCAACCAAGCATTTTGAAATCACTAGAACTATCAAAAAGCTATCCTAATTTATATTCTATAATTGGTTGGCATCCAGAAGAGGCAAAAACCTACACACCGGAGACTGAAGAAGTTTTGATAGAACAATTACAGTCGCCAAAAGTTGTCGCAATGGGTGAAATGGGCCTAGATTACCATTGGGATACGTCTCCAATTGAAACGCAGAAAAAAGTTTTCAAACGTCAGGTTGAGATTGCGAAGGCGTTAAAATTACCAATTTCTATTCATAATCGAGATGCCTTTGAGGATGTTTATACAATCCTGAAAGAAGCTGATATTCGTGATATTGGTGGCATTATGCATAGCTTTAATGGTGATGCAAAATGGGCAGAGAAATTCTTAGACTTAGGGATGCATTTATCCTATAGTGGTATTGTGACTTATAATAGTGCTAAAGAAGTTCATGAAGCCGTTAAAGTGACACCAAGCAACCGAATTTTAATTGAAACAGATGCACCATATTTAACGCCAGAACCTTATAGAGGTCAGCGCAATGAACCAGGATACACAAGATACGTCTTGGAAGCTGTCGCAAAAATTCGAGAGAGTTCAAGTATTGATATGGCAGCGGCAACATTTAAAAATGCCGAAAACTTATTTAGGATAGGGTAATATGCAGAAAATTAGAGAAGTAATCGTAGTTGAAGGTCGCGATGACACAAAACGTATCCATTTAGCTGTTAATGCAGATACGATTGAAACACGTGGCTCAGCTATTAGTGACGAAACGTTAGATCAAATTGAACTGTTGCAAGAAACTCGAGGCGTAATTGTATTTACGGACCCTGATTTTTCTGGTGAAAAAATTCGTAAAACTATTTCAGCACGCGTTCCAAATGTACAGCATGCTTTTCTGAAAAAAAGTGAAGCTGTCCCAGATCATAAAGGGAGTTTAGGCGTTGAACATGCTTCAGTTGAAGCGATTCGTGAAGCGCTAGATCATTTGTATACAGAAATGCCTGATGGCGAAACATTGATCAGCTTAGAGGATTTACAAACGGCAGGATTGATTGCCGGACCGGATGCCAAAGCTAAGCGTGAAAAATTAGGTGAGTATCTCAAAATTGGTTACACAAATGGAAAACAATTATACAATCGATTGAAACTATTTCAAATTTCACCAGAAGAGTTCGTCGACGCATTGCAAGAAATTAACGAGACAATAACGGAGGAAAAACATGGCTAACAATGATGTGCCAGACATTGCTTCACCTATTAGAACTAAAGCAATTATGGAAACTTATGGTTTAACTTTTAAAAAGAGTTTAGGCCAAAATTTTTTAACAGATAAAAACGTACTAATGAATATTGTGGACGCCGGAGATATTACGGCTGAAGATGACGTTATCGAAATCGGACCTGGTATTGGGTCATTGACTGAACAATTAGCAAGACGTGCACATCATGTTTTAGCAATTGAAATTGACCAAAATTTGATTCCTGTACTTGGCGAAACACTAAGTCCATATGATAATGTTGATATCGTGGAACAAGATATTTTAAAAGCTAATTTACCAGCGTTAGTAGAAGAACATTTTGATGGACAGCATCCATTAAAATTAGTCGCTAATTTACCTTATTACATTACAACGCCCATTATCATGCATTTACTAGAAACGGCGGTTAAATTAGATAAAATCGTTGTTATGATGCAAAAAGAAGTGGCAGAACGAATTGCAGCTGATCCAGGTAGTCGTACATATGGATCACTAACGGTAGCCGTTCAATATGAAATGGATGCTGAAGTCGCATTCGTTGTTCCAAGAACCGTCTTTATTCCACAACCTAATGTTGATTCAGCTATTATTGTTTTGAATCAAAAAGAAGGCGACGTTGAACGCCCAATTAGTGAAAAGGTCTTCTTTAAATTAGTTAAAGGAAGTTTCCAACATCGACGTAAAAGTTTATGGAATAATTTACAATCAATTTATGGTAAAACACCAGAAATTCGTGAAGCGTTACAAGCAGCATTGGATGCATCAGAAATTTCTGCTCAAATTCGTGCTGAAAAACTAAGTATTCATGAATTTATTGTTTTATCTAACAATCTTATCAAAGTAGAAGAGAAATTTAATTAACTTCTTATTGAACTACTGATGTTCGATGTGGTATAATTGCAAATCTTGTGAAACTATGGTATGATGTTTCACATAAGAAGGTGAAGCCCATCATGCCAGAAACTTTAGCCAGCATCAAAGGTACGCTAGATGCCCAAGTCGGAAAAAATTTAACGGTAGTTGCTCAAGCCGGTAGAAAGAAAACTACAGAACGTAAAGGGATTTTACGCGAAACATTCCCAGCTATTTTTGTAGTCGATTTAAACCAAGATGAGAATTCATTCGAGCGCGTTTCATATAGCTACACAGACGTATTAACAAAAAATATTGAAATTGATTTTGAAGATTAAAAATAAGTATAAAAGCCTAGGTAGGGATGTTTTTAGAACATCTTAACTTAGGCTTTTATTTTTAGAAATAATTAGTATAATTAGAGTTAATTAAGGACTTATAGGATTAGGTGAGAACATGGAGATTCGTGAAAAAGCCCCAGCTAAAATCAACTTGAGTTTAGACACCCCATTTAACCATCAAGATGGTGAACAAGAATGGCGAATGGTGATGACATCAGTTGATTTAGCAGACTACTTACATATCAAATCGCTAGACGATCGAACGGACATTACAGTGGAAACTGATAGTGGTTTTTTACCGTGTGATCACCGAAATTTAGCCTATAAAGCAGCAAAAATTTTACAGGATAAATTTCAGATTAAAAAAGGTGCCCAAATACATATCAAGAAGCAAATCCCAGTTGCTGCTGGGCTAGGTGGCGGTTCATCAGATGCAGCAGCCGTTTTACGTGCTTTGAATCAATTATGGAAACTCAATTTATCTTTAGCAGAGTTGGCAAAAATTGGTTTAAAAATTGATTCTGATGTGCCTTACTGCGTTTATAGTAGAACGGCTCATGTAACGGGTCGTGGTGAGAAGATTGCTATTTTAAAAGACTTACCCCCTGTTTGGTTAGTGGTTGCAAAACCTAAGATTAGTGTTTCAACACCAACTATTATTAGACAAATTGATTATACGCGACTCACTCATCCAAATGTAAACGCCGTTGTGAATGCAATTGAGGACGACGATATGGATGCCATAATTGATAATCTAGGTAATGCGCTTGAACCGATTACAGCTGAACGTCATCCCGAAATTACACGTTTAAAAGAAAAAATGATAAAATTTGGGGCAGATGCAGCAGAAATGAGTGGATCAGGCCCAACTGTATTTGCGATATGTCGTAAAAAAAGTCGAGCACAGCACGTCTACAATAGTTTAAAAGGTTTCTGTGAAGAGGTCTACCTAGTGAGACCGTTAAGTTGATTTTATTGCGATAATTAGCATAATTTGTTATGTTGAAGGCATTAAATACAACTGAAAATGAGGGACAACTTGTGGAAGCCTTAATTGAAATTGACTATACAAATGATTTTGTAGCGACAGATGGACACTTAACGGCGGGAAAACCTGCTCAAGAGATTGAAGCTCGAGTGATAGAATTAATGAATGAGTTTGAACAAAAAGGTGATTATGTTGTTTTAGCAACTGATATTCATTATGAAAATGACCCATTTCATCCAGAAACTAATTTATTTCCACCACATAATATTGCAGGTACAAACGGTCGTAAATTCTATGGTGAGTTGGAGCCTTGGTATCAGGCGCATAAAGATAAATCAAATGTTTATATGATGGATAAAACGAGATATAGTGCTTTTGCGGGAACGGATTTAGATTTAAGATTACGAGCTCGGTCAATTGAAACAGTGCATTTAATTGGTGTTTGCACAGATATTTGTGTTTTGCATACCGCAATTGACGCATATAATTTGGGCTATAAGATTGTCATTCATGAAAAGGCGACAGCTAGTTTTAATCAAGCTGGACATGTATGGGCACTGTCACATTTTAAGGATTCTCTGGGTGCAGAAATTAAAGATTAGTGGATTTAGTACAGCTATTGTTGGAAGAGAGTGTTGTCACTTTGTGATAGCACTTTTTTTTATTAAAAAATTGGAGATAATGACTAATTAAGCGACTAGTTAAGAACGCATCCTTCTATTTACATACTACCTAATATAGGTTAACTTTATAACTAAGACATGATTTAATGTAGCGTGTTAGATTAATCTAATTTGCAAGAAAATGGGGGATTGTCTTTGGGAGAATAAAAGCCATATTTGGGGAAAGGTATGGAGGAAACATAAGTGTTGATAGTTAGTTTATGAGTAACAGATATTGAGTACATATATAGAAAAAATAGGGATGTAATGAAGGATAAGTTAAAGTCCTAAAAATTACGAGGTGAAGATATGAAAATTTGTTCGAAATGTGGGTCTCAGAATGAAAATGATGCATTATACTGTGATAATTGTGGGCAACCGTTAGAAAATAAAAATGTTGCTCCTATGAAAACATGTCCGCAATGCAACATAGCAAATAAGGTTGAGGATCAATTTTGCAATAATTGTGGCTTTAAATTTAATCCGAAAGCGCAAGATACTAATAAAGTAGCAGCGCCAATAGTAAACAATGAAATAACAGAAAAACGAGCTAAAAATAACAACCCGATGAAAATAGTTTTAGGAATTATTTTACTTGTTATTATAGCGGGTGGCGGTTATCTTATAGCTGGAAAGTTAACGCACAAAGATAGTGTACCGACGAAGGAAACAACTACTGCAGTATCTAGCTCAAAAGAAAAGAAAACATCGGAAAAAACGCAATCTTCAGAAAATAGTTTAGTACTAAATAAAGTTAAAATTAAGAATGATATTGCAACATATATGGATGACGTTGATGGAAAAAATTCGGTCTACGTTTCGTTAACAGATGGTAGTGCACCGGTAGTTGAAAATAATCATGCGCAAGGATCAGCCAGCATGATTAAATTATTTATTTTAATTACAGCTTATTCTATGGAAAAAGAAGGGACCATCAACCTAAAGGATAGCTATGTTTTATCAGAATCGGATAAGGTCGGTGGAACGGGAGAAATCCAGAATATGAGCGCAGGTACTAGATTGTCATATAAAGAATTATTAGAAAAAATGATTGATGACAGTGATAATACTGCTGCAAATATTGTGATTGATAAACTTGGTGGATTTGCTTCAATTAATACAGAAATTAAAAAATTAGGCGCAATTAATACAACAATTAAAAGAAAAATGATGGATACAGATGCCCTTAATTCAGGAATCGATAATAAAACGTCAGTAACAGATATGGGTAAAATTCTTAAAAAAATGTATAATCATAAATTAGTGTCTAACCAATCGGATCAGGCAATGCTAGATTTACTAAAAGAAAATAAAAATCTAACTAAATTACCATCGTCCTTACCAACTGGTGTTACAGTCTATAATAAGACAGGCGAATACAACGAATATGGTATTCAAAATGATGCTGCCATTATAGAAAAAGATAAAAAGGCATTTATAGTTGTGGCGATGTCAGAATCGGGAACTGAAGATAAGCAGATTCCGGGAATGAATAGGCTAGGATTAGAATTATATCAAGATATTCTAGAGTAAAATAAGAGTTACCAGATAAAATAATGAGACGCAACATCGTAACTAATGGTTAGTTATGATGTTGCGTCTTTTTGCGCGCAAGATATTAATAGTAAATTATATTTAATTCTAATGATATAGTTCACTTTTAAATTGGAAACGGTTCACTTGCTGACAGGTCGACTTTAAATACAGTTATTATAACAAGATGAACTTATACGAATGACAGCTTAACACCGTAGTGACACTTAAAAAAGTTGACGTAGCTGTACCTAAAATGATATTCTAATATTTGTCGGTAATGGTATTGATTACTATTTAGATTACGATTTGAAAAAATGAGGGAGAAACCATGCAAAAAAAATTAATTTTAGTAAGCATAGTACTCACGATGTTAGTTGTTGTATTGACCGGGTGTGGGCAAGGGGCAACTAAGAAAGAGTCTAATAAATTACAGGTTATCACGACATTTTACCCAGTGTATGAATTTACTAAGGCAGTTGCAGGCGATAACGCAGATATAACAATGTTGATGCCTGCCGGGACAGAACCGCATGATTACGAACCTAGTGCAAAGGATATTAGTAAAATTGCGAGGTCAGATATCTTTATCTATAGTAGTAATAATATGGAAACGTGGGTTAAAAGTTTGAAATCAAGTATTGATGAAAAACAAACGCAGATTTTAAATTCTAGTCATTCAATTAAAATGATTGATGAGAACGAAGAATTGAAAAGTGAAGAGGCTGAATTAGCTAATAAAGAAGAGGAAAGTTCATTTTCATCGACTAATAATTATGACCCTCATATTTGGTTAAATCCTGAAAACGCAAAAAAAATGGTTAAAAACATTTCAAATGAATTAATTCAGCAAGATCCTAAAAATGAAAAGTATTATGTAAAACGAACAAATGCTTATTTGAAAAAATTAACGGAATTAAATCAAGAATATAAAACGACATTTAAAAATGCTAAGAATAAAACATTTGTTACGCAACATGCTGCATTTGCTTACTTGGCAAAACAATATGGACTAACGCAAGTTGCGGTTGCGGGTATTTCTTCGGATGAAGAACCTAGTCCAAGACGTTTGGCAGAGCTACAAACGTATATTAAAAAGTATCATGTAGATACCATTTTTACTGAATCTAATGATTCTAGTAAAATTGCGAATATGCTAGCTAAAGAAACAAATATTAAGGTTAAAGGATTGAATCCAATTGAAGGACTATCAAAAGTTCAAATCGAAAATGGAGAAACATACCTTTCAGTTATGCAAGATAATTTAAAATCGTTAAAAACGGTTGTTAAATAAGGAGAATAGATGAAATATATTGAAGTCAAAGATCTTACCTTTTATTACGATGAAGAACCTGTTTTACAAGATATTAATTTCCACATTGATTCGGGTGAATTTGTCATTTTAACTGGTGAAAATGGTGCTGCAAAATCAACTTTAATTAGAAATGTACTTGGCCTATTACATCCGGCTAAAGGAACTGCTGAAATTTCTAAAACTAATTTAGATAATAAAAAATTACGTGTCGGATATATCCCACAAGAGATTTCATCATTTAATGCGGGGTTTCCGTCAACAGTATATGAACTAGTAGCATCAGGCCGTTACCAACAAAATCGTTGGTTAAGACGTCTGAATAAAAATGATCATGAACATATAAAAAAAGCACTTGAAACAGTTAATATGTGGAACTTTAAGAATCATAAAATTGGTGAATTATCTGGTGGTCAAAAACAACGTGTTTGTTTAGCCCGTATTTTTGCAGCAGATCCTGATTTATTTATTTTAGATGAACCAACAACAGGGATGGATGAACAATCGCGTCACGATTTCTACGAATTATTACAACATGAAGCCCATACGCATCATAAAGGTATCTTGATGATAACGCATGATCATGAAGATGTTTCAGAATATATTGATCGTCACATTAAATTAGTTAGAAAGGAGGACTCACAATGGAGATGTTTCTCGATGGATTCATGCAACGAGCTTTAATTGCTTCACTTTTAATGGCAGTAATTACGCCGTTATTGGGATTATTCTTAGTTTTAAGAAGGCAATCGCTTTTGGCAGATACATTGTCACACGTTTCGTTAGCAGGGGTCGCGTTAGGATTGTTTGTTAATATTAATCCAACAATTACCACACTGATTGTGGTTTTAATTGCCTCAGTTTTAATTGAATTTTTAAGCAATTTATACCGTACGTATTCAGAAGTTTCAATTGCCATTATGATGTCTGCCGGACTATCAATTGCCTTAGTTTTAATGAGTTTAAATCAAGGTGCCAGTTCAATGAGTGTACAGCAATATTTATTTGGTTCAATTGTGACGATTAGTTCAGCGCAGGTTATCATTTTAGCAATTTTAACTGTATTAATTGTCGTTCTCTTCCTACTATTCAAAAAGCCAATGTATGTTTTAACTTTTGACGAAGAGACGGCTTTTGCTGAAGGGTTACCGGTTAGATTGATGTCAATTAGTTTTAACGCAGTTACAGGTGTGACGATTGCTATAATGATGCCAATTGCCGGGGCACTACTCGTTTCTGCAATTATGATTTTACCTGCAGCAATTGCAATGCGATTGGGTCGTAGCTTTAATCTGGTTATTATAATTGGTGTGATAGTTGGTGTAATAGGGATGGTTGGCGGATTAATGTCATCTTACCAATTTAATACACCGCCTGGCGCAACGATTACGCTATTATTCATTACGATTTTCATTATATGCAGTATTATTAAAGTTATATCCGTTAGACTTCAAATTAATAAACAAAAATAAAACCGAATATTAACAATCAACAAGCTACTTTTAAAAATAGCTTGTTTTTTTATTAGAAAATCATTAAAAACCGAACGTTAATAATTATATTTTGGCATTTTACTGTTATTATTCGGTAAAACGGGTTATAATGAAAATCACACTTTGAATACTAGATATGTTTAAAAGAAAGGCCTGATATATATATGAAAACAAGAAGAAGCGATCGATTAATTGATATGACTCGTTATTTGCTAGAAAGACCACATACGTTGGTTTCTTTGACGTATTTCTCAAAACGCTATGAATCAGCTAAATCATCAATCAGTGAAGATCTTGCGATTGTAAAACGTACAGTTAGAGAGCGAGGCACGGGAACGCTAGAAACAATTCCTGGCGCAGCTGGCGGTGCACGTTTTATTCCATCTATTGATGAAGCAGAAGCACGTGAATTTATTGAATCAATGACTGAGGAGTTATCAGAAAAAGATCGGTTATTACCTGGTGGCTATGTCTATCTATCTGATTTACTTGGCCGTCCTGACGTTTTACGTCAAGTAGGACGCTTGATTGCAACAGAGTACTTAGACCAAAAAATTGATGCCGTTATGACAGTTGCAACTAAAGGTGTACCCATCGCACAAAGTGTCTCAACATTTTTGAATGTGCCATTTGTTATTGTGCGTCGCGATTCAAAAATTACCGAGGGTTCAACCGTTAGTGTTAACTATGTATCTGGCTCGAGTGAACGTATTGAAAAAATGGAATTATCAAAGCGTAGTTTAAAACGTGGTGCTAACGTATTAATCGTAGATGATTTCATGAAGGGTGGCGGCACAGTTAACGGAATGAAGAGTTTAATCGAAGAGTTTGAAGCAAACTTAGTCGGTATTTCCGTTTTCGCTGAGGGCGCCTTTAGTGGTGACCGAATTGTTGATGATTATAGTTCATTGTTAAAAGTTGATGAAATTAATCATACAGACAAAACCATTCATGTTAGTGAAGGAAATTATTTAACAAAAACATTTAAAAAATAAAAAGTTAATAGATAATTTATATGAAAACTTAATGTTAAATTTAACATTAAGTTTTTTTTAGAAAATTCCAATAATAATTTAAAATCAAGTGTTTTTTAATTTCGAATAAAGTAAGCATATTTATTCGAAATCTTGCAACGCATACGGGTTTAAGCTATTATTAAGGTAGAATATTAGAATATAATTGGAGGAGACTATCTAATGACAGTTGCTAAATATGCCATTATTCTTGCTGCCGGTAAAGGTACAAGAATGAAATCTAAACTATATAAAGTGTTACATCCGATTGCTGGGCGTCCAATGGTTGACCACGTTTTATCGGAAATTGAAGCAAATAATATGGATGAAGTTGTTACTATTGTGGGACATGGTGCTGAGCAGGTTGAAGAAACGTTAGGCAATCGCTCAGAATATGTTCTTCAAGCAGAACAATTGGGAACTGGTCATGCTGTCCTTCAAGCAGAAAAAATCTTAAAAGATAAAGAGGGTATGACCATTATTGCTAATGGTGATACACCGTTACTTACTGCCAAAACATTTGGTGAATTATTTGAATATCATAAAGAAAAAGGTGCTGCTGCAACTGTTCTAACAGCACAAGCAGAAGATCCAACGGGTTACGGTCGAATTATTCGTAATGATATTGGGATTGTTGAAAAAATTGTTGAACAAAAAGATGCCACAATTCAAGAAGCTAATGTTCAAGAAATTAACACAGGTGTGTACTGTTTTGATAATAAAACTTTATTTGAAGCTTTACATGAAGTAACAAATGATAATGCACAAGGTGAATATTACTTAACTGACGTTATGGAAATTCTTAAAAAACAAGGTAAGATAGTCGCAGCTTACCGCATGAAAGATTTCTCTGAATCAATGGGTGTAAATGATCGTGTGGCTTTATCTGCTGCAACTAAAGTTATGCAACGCCGGATTAACGAAAAACATATGCGCAATGGTGTGACTTTAGTTGATCCTGAGACGACTTACATCGAATATAATGTTAAAATTGGTTCAGATACAATTGTAGAACCAGGCGTTTACTTAAAAGGTAATACAGTCATTGGTGAAGATTGTGTCATTGGTGCTCATTCTGAAATTATTGATAGTATTATTCATGATAAGGTAACTGTTACGTCATCATATCTTGAAGATTCTGAAATGGAAACAATGAGTAACATTGGACCATACAGTCACTTACGTCCTCAAGCACATATTGGTGAAGCTGCTCATATCGGTAATTTTGTAGAAATTAAAAATGCAACTATCGGTAAGAGTACTAAAGTTGGTCATTTGACTTATGTCGGGGATGCCACTTTAGGTAAAGATATTAATGTCGGCTGCGGCGTCGTTTTTGTTAATTATGATGGCGTTAATAAACACCATACCAACATTGGTGATCATTCATTTATTGGTAGTGGATCTAATGTAGTTGCACCACTAGAAGTTGGTGATCATGTATTTATCGCTGCCGGATCAACAATTACAGATAATATTGATTCACACGATATGGGTATTGCTCGTGGTCGTCAAGTGAATAAAAAAGGTTATTTTGACAAATTACCAGTAGCTCATGCACCAGAAATTGATTAGTAAGCGAATTCTTATCGGATTTTAACTTGCAATTTACTTGATTAATATTTAAAATTTTAAGTAGGGAAAATTAAATAACTGGAGGCACATATGTCAGAACATTATTTTGATCCAAAGTTGAAAATTTTTGCTTTGAACTCGAATAAACCATTGGCTGAAAAAATTGCTGATGCTGTTGGTGTTAAATTAGGTAAAACCTCTGTAGATCGCTTTAGTGATGGTGAAATCAGAATTAATATTGAAGAAAGTATTCGTGGAGATCATGTTTACATTGTTCAATCAACATCTGCACCCGTCAATGACAATATTATGGAATTATTAATTATGATTGATGCTTTGCGTCGCGCAAGTGCTAAATCAATTAATGTCGTTATTCCTTACTATGGTTATGCTCGTCAAGATCGTAAAGCACGTTCACGGGAACCAATTACAGCAAAATTAGTTGCTGACATGTTAGAAAAAGCTGGTGCAACAAGAATTTTAGCGCTTGATTTGCATGCTGCTCAAATTCAAGGATTCTTTGATATCCCAGTTGATCATTTAATGGGTGCACCTTTATTAGCTGACTACTTCTTAACCGAAGGATTAGATAAAGATTCTGTTGTCGTTTCACCTGATCATGGTGGAGTGACACGTGCTCGTAAATTAGCAGAATTCTTGAAAGCACCTATTGCAATTATTGATAAACGTCGTCCTAAAGCTAACGTTGCTGAAGTGATGAACATTATTGGTACCGTTGAAGGCAAACGTTGTATCTTAATTGATGATATGGTTGATACGGCAGGAACAATTACGCTTGCTGCTCAGGCTTTAATGGATGCCGGTGCAACTGAAGTGTACGCAAGTGCAACTCATCCGGTTTTATCAGGTCCAGCTGTTGAAAGAATTGCAAAATCACCTATTAAGCAATTTATCGTAACAGATTCAATTCAGTTACCTGAAGATAAGAAAATTGATAAATTAGTTCAAATTTCAGTGGGTCAATTAATTGGGGATGCAATCACGAGAATTCATGAAAACAAACCAGTTAGTCCATTATTTAAAAATCGTTTCCATAATGAAAAATAAAGTTAAGAAAGTTAGATAACTAATGTTGTCTAACTTTTTTTGTATCCAAATTTAGGACATAAAAAAACCGTCAGTCCAGGGAGACTGACGGAAAAAGGGAGTAGAGATAATTAATTTCAGGGGAGAAATTAGTTATGAGTTAGATTAATTTATTCGGGGAAATAAATTAAAATTTAAAAGTTATTAATTAAGGTATGAAGTTATAATAACAAGTAGTTGTGAAGAAAATGTGACGTAAAAAGGAAGAAAGTTCTTCTCGTAGTTAGTACGTTAGAGTAGTAAGCAGTCTGTTTACTTGAATATCTTAGGACTTAATAGATCTTACTAAGAATGATAAACAACATTAAAGTGATTTTTTATTAATATTAGCATTAATTTTATATTATATATAAATTATAAAAGTCTTTTTTAACTTGAATATTATTGTTTTGAGTTAATTATTTATATATAATATTAAATGCGTAAGGGAGAATTTTAAGGAGTTTTTATGAAAAAATTAATGTCATTTATTTTAGTTGCAATATGTGTTTTTGGTATAGCAATTTTAAGTTCAGATCGTGTAGAGGCTAACAATCCGAATTATGTTCATCTTGCTAATAGATGGAATGATCCTTGGGACGAAACTTATAGAATTCAAAAGTGGAGTAAAACTGCGTATGAATTAAACATCAAAAAGATATCGGGAAAAATACGTGTGGAAGCTTGGGGACACTCTTATAAGGCTGGTCGTACAGGAAATGTATCTGTTTCTAAAGGAAAAAAATATGTTATTAAATCTAAAGGACAGACAAAATTAACTAATTATTTAGTAGAGTGGTATGGAACAGGAAACAATGCATATATTGTAAATAGTATTCATGCATATGGTAGTGCTGATGGTAATTGGAAACCTGATAGATAAGAAGAAATAATGTGCTCTCTTACGCATTATATTAAAATAAAAGATTGGTGTGAAAAAAATGAATTCTTATTGGCTGTCGCGTATGGCGAAGAAACAATATTTTTATGGCATATTAGTGGGTTTTGCTTTAATAGTAGTTCACGTGTCTATGGATATGTTACCTAATAGGACTTATCTAGATGGTTCTAATTTAACTTTTACTGTGATTACAACATGGATAGGTATAGGTGGTACTGGTAGCGATTTTTCAGCTTTATTTTATTTGTTATTACCTTTATTTTCAGTGATTGGTTTGAATCTAATTGTCTTCGAGGATAAACAAACAGGTTTTATTAAACAATATGTACAAAAAAAGGGAATTATTAATTATTCTATTCATTCATTTAGCTTAAGCTTTATTTCAGGATTTTTGATTGGGATACTACCTTTATTATTGGATTTATTAGTAGCATGGTGTTTATTCCCTAATCAACCATTAGATGCTGTATTAAATAATAATCTGGGACTTGCATCGAATTCAACATATTTTATGAAGGACCTTTTCCAGCAATCATATACGGGGATTTTATTTTATATTTTACTTGCAGGTTTGTTCGCAGGTGTTTTTTCTGTAGTTGCCGCGAGTGTTAGTTTATATGTAAAAACAATTTATAGTGTGGTTAGTTTTAGTTTTTTACTGTGCTTATTTATAAGTGTTTTAGCTGCTGTATTTCCTTTTTATCTTGCTGCACCTTTGTCGCTTCCTATGGTAGGAGGACCCGCGGAGGGCCTACCTCCTTTATCATTTATTATGGGGATTTTGTTTTTGGTTCTCATTGTAGCTTATCTTTTTAATTTTATGGGAGTAAAACGTAATGCGATTATTTAAAATATATTTAAAAACTAAACGGTCTCGTGACTGGGTAATAGATATTCTTACGTTCTGTTTATTAATTATTTTATCTCTTTTTGAATATTATTTATTTTTAGGTAATGAAAAGAATAGTTCCTTTATTGACGTAGTCCAAGGAGGACTACAAAATAGTTTAAATATTGAAAATATAATGATTCTTTTCTTTCCAATATTGATATTATTACCCTTTCAGGGTTCTAAATTTCCAATTATGTATTATATAAGAAAACCTTTTTCTTTTTTGAGAGTACAAGTGAATTACTTTTATGCCATATATATTTGTGCATTTGTTATCTCTGGAATCCTTTTTTTAATTTTAAATAAGGATAATTTAAAATATAATATAAATGGCTATCAGCTAGTTACAATGGTTATTTATTTTATCGCAATGTATGTTTTTTATAATTTAATAGCGTCCTTTTATTGCCTCACAGGAAATAAAATTATATCGTTATTTTTAATTTATGGTTATTATCAATTAGAAATATTTTTGAACGAAAGAGGGATTAGATTGTTTTTTAATCATGGCATAATCAGTCTTGGATATAGTGTTAACACGTTATATTTAATTCAAAATATATTCTTTATACTACTCTTTTTTATTATTTTGGAGGTTTTTCAAAGATGGATTTTATCAAAAAAAGAATACTCTATAAATTGAAGTTTTTCAGTATCTTAGTTTTTAGAAATATTTATTTAACGATTTATTATTCTAAATGGCGTACGGTGCTCATTTTTATTATGCTAACGATGATGATCATATTGTGCAAAAGAGATCAAGTGAGTGGTATGACGAGCTTACTATATGGTGCTTCGTTAGATACTGAGGGAGAATCTTTTCCTTTATTTTGGTTCATCTTTGTGATTTCTCCAGCATTAGCTATTGGAAATTCACAAATGTTACTATGGAAATCAGATTTTAAAATTCTACATAATATTGGATATAAAAATTATTTATTTAGCAATTTATTGATGTTAGGAATTTATAATAGTTTTTTTTATTTTTTGATAGTGATTATAAACGGTTTTGGTATCTCACATTTAGCTTTCTATAGTTATCTATTTATATTTAGTTTCACCTATCTTGTATTGTTATCAACAGCGTCATTTTTATTAGATGATTTTATACTACCCTTAATAGGGAGTTTAGCAGTCATAATATTAGATGTTTATATTTCTCACATATCCATTATAGACGCAACAATGCTCTCTAGATTTAACCCTAATCATAATTCGGTTAACATTATAATTTTATTAACGATTATATTGAGTTGCATCATTATCTCACTTATAAAAATTAAAGATATTGATTTTATTTAAAGAAAGTAGTGTAAAAATGAAAATAATAGAGTTGAAAAACATTTCCAAAAGAATTAAGCAAAAAGATATTTTAGTAGATATCAATTTATCAATTGAAGAAGGAATCGTTTGTGGATTCAGTGGGCCAAATGGTGCTGGGAAATCCATGATATTTAATACGATTATTGGGTTTGTAAAGCCTACTGAAGGTGAAGTTTGGGTTAATGGAAAATATATCAGAGTAGATGAACTTTTTTCAAGCAGCATTGCTTTTTCTATGGATAGTATTGGTATGTTAGAAGATTTTTCAGTTCTTAAAAACTTGGACTTAATTAATCAACTAAATAGTCATAAAATGACTAAGAATGAATTGAACGAAATGGTAACTTATGTTGGACTAGATCCTAATGATAAGCGTGCGATTAAACACTATTCATTAGGAATGAAGAAAAGGGCCTCAATTGCTTGTTGTTTAATCAATGATGCACCTATTTTAATATTAGATGAACCTAGTAATGCACTAGACGATAGTGGAAAAGACTTTTTGCGTCAGTTAATTATCGATCAAAAAGCAGCAGGGAAAACAATCCTTATTTCTAATCATGATAGTGTTTTCTTAAACGAAGTGAGTGATAAAATCATTCACATTTCAGAAGGTAGAGTTATTCTAAAATGAAAAATAAAAATTCGTGGAAACTAAGTCAGAGAGGATTACTTATTTTGGGAGGCATCTGCTTACTAGCAAGCGCTGTATGGTTATGGAATGCTCATGCAGCAGTAACCGAACAATATAAAAACAGTCAAATTAAGAATGTGTTTGTAACATCTAATCATCAAAAAATAGTAAATGAAAAATTTGTATTTACTAAAATCAAGCATCACGTCACTAAAGACTCAGACGAAGCTTACTACAATGACAGTATTGATGTCGATATTGAATCAAAAAAAGATGGTGACTTTCCACTCGGAGGGCTATTTGTTATGAATAGTTCTTATGATGTGACCCAATCTGATATGCTTAATGAAAAAGGTGAATCTGATTCTTCGCTGCATGTCGGGATAAATCATAAGACTTTAAAAGCAATTATTAGAAAAGGCTCTGGTAATCGTTCTTTTAATTTAGTGTTTTTAACTTCGTCCAAACCAGGTACTAATATAAAATATATCTATCAAAGTGATTTTAAGTGAATATCACTAGGTAAATTAAATTAATTTAGACAGTCCCGGCAGGTAATGCTAGGGCTGTTTTTTACTATTCTTAAAGTATTCAAATTCAACATAAAAAACCGTCAGTCCGGGGAGACTGACGGAAAAAGGGAGTAGAGATAATTAATTTCAGGGGAGAAATTAGTTATGAGTTAGATTAATTTATTCGGGGAAATAAATTAAAATTTAAAAGTTATTAATTAAGGTATGAAGTTATCATAACAAGTAGTTGTGAAGAAAATGTGACGTAAAAAGGATAAAATATGATTACTTTTTTTGTGGGGTGAAAGTATAGGATATATAATATTTTAGTAGTTTTTACATAAAGATTTTCTTAGAATAAAGCACTATTTGAGCTGATTATTAAATACAACTTTTCTACTACCCTTTAAAATTGATAAAGTGTATATTAAAAGGTAGTAAATATAGTTTAAGAAAGTGTTGCTATGGTTCTTTTAGCTCAAGAATTGTTAAATTATAACTTATAAGACTGTTTAAGGCTAGCAGAAGGTAAATGAAAATTAAAGATTCATTTGAATTGTTTGTAACCTATCAAGTCTATTCTATAATATTTTGATTGAATAAGGGTTGAATAATTAGTCAATTAATTAAAGGTGAAATAATTTATGGAATTAAGATACTTTATGAAGAGTCTAATTGAATAGGGAGTGATCCATATCCGGTACAAGATTATAATATTATATTAAAAAATTTAGAGAGCCTGACTTTGATTATGCAGGAGAGTTACCCAAAATATCTATGGCTTTTAGTACGTCTAGTACAGTAACTAGTGTTGGGGCAGAACTTGGGGTAACTTTAGTTACTATTTTCATAGTCTTTGTAGGTTCCTTAATAATATAGAAGGAGAAGAATATGATAGAATTTGAGATAAAAGTATTAATATTTTTATTAATTGGTACGCTTGTATTTATGATTTTAAAAATGCGGAAATATAAAAAAGAAATTACCGAACTTAATGATGTGGAAAAGAAGCAACAAGAACAAATAAGTAGATTAGAAGGGAAAAATAATGAATAGTTATGATCTAGTTTATCTTGTTATGCCTTTAGTATTATTTTGTATTTGGATTGCTTTCTACATTTACTTATGTGTATGTTTATATAAATATAAGAAAGCTAGACGAAAAGTAATAATTAGTTCTGCTAAACTTAATGAATTAACAACAAAAAAGATATTAGAACTAGAAAAAAAGTTAAAAAAATAGAATAAAAACTAATTAAAAAGAGAAGTAATCAGAAATCAATCTGGAGACTTCTCTTTTTAATTTATTATAGAGCTAATCGATTCTCAGAATAGTCTTGTGTCTAATCTGAGAATATAACCAATTAGGTTGGGCATTAAACTTAGACTTCAAACGTATATTTAATTAGAGACAGTACTCGTAATGTTAAAAAGGGGGACCAAAATAATCTTAGATTGTTATTTATTACTACAGATTATAACGCTTGAATATTATGATTTTATAGTCGATACACTTTAATTTTAAGGGTATAAAAAAACCGTCAGTCCGGGGAGACTGACGGAAAAAGGGAGTAGAGATAATTAATTTCAGGGGAGAAATTAGTTATGAGTTAAATTAATTTATTCGGGGAAATAAATTAAAATTTAAAAGTTATTAATTAAGGTATGAAGTTATCATAACAAGTAGTTGTGAAGAAAATGTGATGTAAAAAAGATAAAATATAAGTAAAATAAAAAAACTTGATTCCGATTAAAAATCAGAATCAAGTTTTTATTAATTATTATTTAGTCTTCTTTTGCAATTTTTTCTTCAATTTTTTTTGATGCTTCTCGAGGTAAGTCACTATCTCTTTCAGCTAGTAAGTTACGGATATCTTTTAAATATTCTTCTGTAGGTGTTAATGTCGTTTCTGAAGATTCTTCTTCCTTATCATTAGATCTACTTGTTGCATTTCTAAGTGCTGTGATTCCTTTAAGCAACATAAAGATAACAAAGGCTACGATTATAAAGTTAATGACATCGTCTAAAAATTGTCCGATTTTGAAAGTTGTATCACCAATTGTGAGAACGATCCCTGACAAGTCAACTTTACCGACGACAAGTGCAATGATAGGACCAATGATGTTAGTTGTGAAAGACTTAACGATTGTTGTAAATGCACCACCAATAATAACAGCGACTGCCAAATCCATCACATTTCCGCGAGTGATAAAATCTCTAAATTCTTTTAACATGTTTGATGAGTCTCCTTTAATTTGGTTAACTGTATCTTAAAGTATAACGGATTTTATAGGATAAGTGAACTGAAAATTGTGAGTTAATAGGTTTGAATGATATAATCAAAGCACAAATTAAAAGCGAGCGAGGAACTAACTATCATGAAACAGGCTAAAAGGAATGTCACATTTTTATTAAGTGTACTGGCAATCATTACTGCGATTATCTGGATCCGTGTTGGAGGGGATAGTTTTTCTTTATCTAATGTATATTTTTATATTGGCATTATATTAATTCTAGTCGGCATTATATTAATTTTGAGCCAAGCACAACTATTCGCTGGCTGGTTTAAACGACGAGATAAAGGTGAATCTAAAGAAGATTATAATGAACGTAAAATTGATGTTAAAAGTGTAGGAAGTAAAAAAAATCGTCCGCTTAAAATATCACCATTGATGCGTAGTTGTTTTATTGTTGGTGCATTATTGATTTTGATTGCTGTATTAGTGACTATTTAAACTAGGGAGATGATGTCATGAATATTTTTTTGGGTATTATCATCGTTTTGTGTTTTGCTGTAGGAGCATACTTTGTAGATGGTGGATTTGCAGAAAATGCTGGATCATTATATAAACAATTTAAGCAATCAAAGTTATCTTTTAGAGAATTTATGCGATTGTTGTTTAGAAGATAATTCGCCAAAAAAACGGACCTAACTTTGATTATTCAAAGTTAGGTCCGTTTTTAATTTATTTAATCAGCTAATGCATATTTTTGGATTGCTTTAGCAACACCTAACTCAACGTTAGTAGCAGTTACTGCTTGAGCATTATCTTTAACTTCTTGAATGGCGTTACCCATGGCAACACCTAGACCTGCTGCTTGGATCATTGATAAATCATTACCTTGATCACCAAGTGCCATAACCTCGTCTTTGGTGAAACCTAATTTATCAGCCAAGGACATAACGGCATTTCCCTTGCTGGCATTTTTGTTTAGGAGTTCTAAAAAGTAAGGTTCACTTTGAACGTAGTAATAATTATCGGTAATTTTTGCGGGTAATTCCTTAACGACACGTGTAATAACTTCAGGATAATCAATATACATCATTTTCGAAATGACGATATTCTTGTCCATTTCTTCAGGTTTTCGGAAACGAATAGGCATTTGAACTAAGAATGACTCTGCCACAGAATATTCACTGATATCAGCATTAGGTGTATACATTAATGCTTGATCTTCAGCATGAACATGGACGTTTAATTCACGACTTGTTTCTTCGATTATGTTGTAATCATTAATATCTAACGTATGATGAATTAAAACTTCACCAGAGCCTGAAACTTGAACTAAAGCACCGTTAAAAGTAATAACAAAATCATCATCTGATGTTAAACCGAGTTTTTCTAAGTATTTTGTAACGCCTGTTAAAGGACGTCCGGTACAAAGGACAACTTTGATGCCAGCAGCTTTAGCAGCTTTAATAGTAGTAATAGTTTCTGGGGCGATTTCTTTTTTATCATTAACGAGAGTACCGTCAATATCGATTGCGATTAATTTAATTGTCATGTTGTGTATTCTCCTTTGGGTTGATTAAAGTATCATTATTAAGATAAGTTCTAAATTGTGTATAAATGTCAGTGAATAAATCGTTCTCTGATTTTACTAATTCTCTTGGGAAGAAGAAACGACGGTCGCCTGATACTTTACCAGTAATAGAAGCAACGAGGTCACTGACGCTAGATAATTCAACAAGTGAACCATCTTCTTGAGCTAATTCGATTTGGGTGCGCGGCTTATCTTTGGTTGGATCATAGGCATCATAAGGTAAGTCGTAACTGTCATTTTCTGCCGTATAGTAGTCAGGTTGAAAGCCAGCTGATTCAATAAGACGTTCTAGAGTAGGTAATAAATCAACAGTCTCTTCATCAAATTTGATTGATTTAAATGGTTTGCGATCCAGGAAACGGACAGCTAAGTCACTTAAGATATTATCAGTATTTTGACGCCATTCCGTGAAGTAAGTGGTTAAAACACCGTCATCTAATTGTAAATAATCATCTAATGAAAATTCATTTTTAAAAAGTGGAATCAATAATTTTGGTGAATCCTCGGCACTTAAGCGATTATTTTCGTATAGGTATTTAGCCCGATTTAATAAATGACTTAAAATAACTTCCATTGATCTAGAAATAGGATGGAAATAAACTTGGACGTACATTTGGAATCGGCTGACAATATAATCTTCAACGGCATGCATCCCATTGATATCAAATGCAATCCCGCCTTTATAAGGACGCATCACACGTAAAATCCGAGTTAAGTCAAATGTACCATAATTTGTACCAGTGTAGTAAGAATCACGTAATAAGTAATCCATTCGATCAGCGTCTATTTGACTCGAAATCAATTGGACAACTTGTGGATTAGGGTACGTTTTTTGAATAACACTTGCCACTTTTTCTGGGAAATCAGCAGAAACTTTTGCTAAAACTTGATTAATCTCAGTTGATGGATCAGTTAAAATTTGAGCAGTGATAGCTTCGTGGTCCGTTTTGAAAATGTGCTCGAAAGTATGTGAGTATGGACCATGGCCGATATCGTGTAAAAGAGCAGCGCATAACGCCACTAATTTTTCGGAGTCGTCCCATAAACCGTCGCCAGCTTCTTTGCTTGGATAATTTCGTTGGAAATTATCGCAGATTCGACGTGTGATTTCATAAACACCCACGGAATGGGTGAAACGTGAATGTTCCGCTCCATGAAAAGTTAATGAAGTTGTACCGAGCTGTTTAATTCGGCGTAAACGTTGGAATTCTTTAGTATTAATTAAATCTAAAATAACTTGATGTTGCACATAAATGTAATCGTGAATAGGATCACGTAACACTTTTTCTCTAGCAAGTAACGGCGATTGTTCGAGCAATAGAATCCCTCCTCGAAAATTTAGATAGTAAATAAGTTCGTAATACTTCTATTATAACGAACATTCGTAATTTAGTCATGACATAATGATGATTATAGGTAACGACATTCATTTAAATCTAAGTTATAATACAGTGAAACGATAAGGTGAATGGAGGAATTAAGTTGTATGGCAATCACGTTAGATAAACAAATTGCGATCCATTTGGAAACAATTAAAACACAAGAAGGCGAAGTTGAACGCTATGTCATCGAAACAACGGGACAACTCGTTCGTTTAGGCGATGGGATGTATATCAGATATAAAGAAGAAGACGCAGAGTCTGGTAAAAAAAATCCAGTTACCTTTAAATTGCAAGATGATGGTGAAATTCAATTAACTCGAGAAACAGATGATATACGCACAAAATTAATTTTTTTAGCGCAAAAAAAAATTAATGGGGTTTATAAAACAGCGTATGGTCGTATTCCAATTGAAATTGAAACAACGCAATTAAAAAGTCAGTTAAATAGCCAACCAATTTCGGGATCACTTGATATTGATTATCGCTTAACAACAAGCGGTGAATTGTTGGGAGACTATAATATACGATTGCAATTTACGGCATAAAAATGTATGATTAAGAGTAGACTTTTGGAAAGGACGTGTGCTAGTTGGAGCTTAAACAATTCGATGGCCAAAACAAAGACGAGTTATCAATGATCGAGGTTGCTCACGCAATCTTATCGCAACATGGTGACGTCATGGGTTTTGCTGACTTAACTAATGAAATCCAAACATATCTTGGTAAAAATGATTTAGAAGTGAGAGATCGCTTATCACAATTTTACACAGATTTAAATGCTGATGGTAGCTTCATTTCACTTGGAGAGAACTTATGGGGATTACGTTCATGGTATCCCTTCGATTCAATCGATGAAGCTGTTGCTCATGTAGAAGATGAAGACGATGAAGATCGTCCTAAACGTAAAAAACGTAAGAAAGTTAATGCTTTCTTAGCAGATGCCGCTGATGATGATGACGTTATTGATTACAATGATGATGATCCTGAGGACGACGATTTAGATGCAACTTATGAAGATGACGACGAAGATGATGATGAAGATACAGAAATTAAAGGTTATGATAAAGATTTAGATGAAATAGCTGATAGTAATTCTGATGATGAAGAAGAATTACCAGAAGGTATTGAAGATCAATTATCTGAAATATCCGATGAAGATGCAGAAGACGACGAGGAAAATAATTAAAAGGACTTGACGATTTCGTCAAAACCCTGTAATATATTTTTTGGGCGCCTCGCAGGTATTTCTTGCGAGGACAAACGCACGGTTGATACAAGCTCCCTACACTGATTAGATTATTCTACTCGGCTTAGGGGGCTTGTTGTTTTTTATAGACATAATGAACAATAACTATCAGGCCACAAACACAGAATCCCCACAAAAATTAACCCAAAGGAGATTTATAATGACCAAATATATATTTGTTACAGGTGGCGTTGTTTCGTCAATTGGTAAAGGGATTGTTGCAGCATCTCTTGGCCGTTTATTAAAGAATAGAGGCTTGAAAGTTACTATTCAAAAGTTTGATCCTTATATCAATGTGGATCCAGGAACAATGAGTCCCTATCAACATGGGGAAGTTTTCGTAACTGATGATGGTACAGAGACTGATTTAGATCTTGGTCATTATGAACGTTTTATTGATATTAACTTAAATCAATATTCAAACGTAACGACTGGTAAAATTTATTCAGAAGTTTTACAAAAAGAACGTCGTGGTGATTATTTGGGTGCCACAGTTCAAGTTATACCACATATTACAAATACAATTAAAGAAAAAATTATGCGTGCTGGAACAACAACGGATTCTGATGTTGTAATTACTGAAATAGGTGGAACTGTTGGTGATATTGAATCATTGCCTTTCCTTGAAGCATTACGTCAAATGAAAGCTGATGTCGGTTCAGATAATGTTATTTATATTCATACAACATTGATTCCTTACCTAAAAGCTGCAGGTGAAATGAAAACGAAACCTACACAACATAGTGTTAAAGAATTACGCGGATTGGGTATTCAACCAGATATGTTGGTTGTTCGGACTGAAGAACATATCTCGCAAGATATGCGTAATAAATTAGCTAATTTCTGTGATGTTGAACCAGAAGCCGTTATTGAATCAATGGATGTTGATACATTATATACGATTCCTTTAGCGTTACAAAAACAAAAAATGGACCAAATCGTTGTTGATCATTTGAAATTAACAACACCAGAAGCAGATATGACTGAATGGCAAAAACTTGAAACACAAGTTTTAAATTTGAAGAAAACAATCAATATTGCGTTGGTTGGTAAATATGTTAAATTGCCAGATGCTTATATTTCTGTTGCCGAAGCATTGAAACATGCTGGATACACTGTTGATGCTGATGTTAAAATCACAATGGTTGATGCAGAAAAATTAGATGAAAGTAATATTGTTGAAACGTTGCAAGATGCTGATGGAATCATCGTTCCAGGAGGATTCGGTAATCGTGGACTTGAAGGGATGATTCTTTCAATTCAATATGCGCGTGAAAATAATGTTCCATTCTTAGGTGTTTGTCTTGGTATGCAAATGGCATGTATTGAATTTGCACGTAACGTTGTTGGGCTCCAAGGCGCACATTCAACTGAAGCTGTTCCAGAAACACCACATAACATTATCGACTTGATGACAGATCAAGAAGATGTTGAAGATATGGGTGGAACACAACGTCTTGGTTTATATCCATGTAAATTAAAACCAGGAACGGTAGCAGCTGCAGCTTATGATAATCAAGAAGTTATCCAAGAACGTCACCGTCATCGTTATGAATTTAATAACGAATACCGTGAACAACTTGCTGATAAAGGATTGGTTTTTGCTGGAACATCTCCAGATAATCGTTTAGTTGAAGTTGTTGAAATTCCTGAAAATAAATTCTTTGTGGCAGCTCAATACCATCCAGAATTTTTATCAAGACCACAACGTCCAGAAGGTTTATTCCAAGCCTTTGTGAACGCTACAGTTTAATAAATGTAATTGAAAGAGATAATAACAATTTGTTATTATCTCTTTTTTTATGTCTAAAAGGGTTGTATTTAATATGTGTACTATGTATTATAGTACACATGGATGAGGTGAGATAATTGCAAATTAATAAGACGAGTAGTAAACCGTTTTATGAACAATTGATATCAGGTATAAAAGAAGATATTTTTAAAGGAATTTTGCAGACAGAAGACAAGTTGCCGTCAGTTAGAGAAATGGCTAAAATTCATGAAATGAATCCAAATACGGTTAGTAAAGCGTATAAAGTTTTAGAATCACAGGATGTAATCGTGACAGTTAAAGGTCGAGGGACATATGTCAAAGCCAATAATGAGAGCAATCGCGATGAACGACAAATCCAAAAAAATCGTGAGGCATTGTTAGATACGATTAAAGAAGTGACCTATCTCGGTGTCCAAGAAGATGAGATTCAGGGTTGGGTTAAGTCGTATTTTGAAAAGGAGGACTAAGAATGGGATTTGAAATTAAAGGTTTATCAGAGAAAATTAGTGACAAAGAGATACTTAATGATATTAATATGTCTTTAGTCCCAGGGGAAATAGTGGGTCTAATTGGTCGTAATGGAGTTGGTAAAACAACCTTATTCAGATCAATTTCAGGCCAATACATACCAGATCAAGGTGATATTTTAATTGATGATCAATGGATGAAAGAAGATTCATCATTGAAGGAAAAACTCTTTTATTTAGATACACAGAATAATTTTTTAGACAGCTACACAATAGATAAGATTGTCGAATTCTATGAACTCGCTTATCAAACGTTTGATCGTCAAAAATATGATAATTGGGTCACAGAATACAACCTACCTAAACAAACAAAATATCGTCAATTTTCTAAAGGGATGCAAGGATTATTTAATATTATTTTGGCCTTTTCCACTGGTGCACCATATGTTATTTTAGATGAACCACTGGACGGGTTAGATGTAATTGTCCGTAAACAAGTTTTCCAAATTATTATTGATGCCGTTGCTGAAGACCAGCGAAGTGTACTTATTTCTTCACATAATTTAGAAGAATTAGATCGATTAATCGATCGCGCAATGGTTTTAAAAGATGGACATATTGTGAGTGATTATCGTTTGGAAGACACGCGTTCAGAATCACGAAAAGTTCAATTGGTGTTTAAATCAAAAGAAATTCCAGCTTTCATTAAAGAAAATAGCCGAGCAATGAGTATTCAAGGTCGTGTCGTCACTGTTTTATTTGAACACTATTCAGATGAAATTGAAGCTCAAATTGAAGCTGAAGATCCGGCATTATTCGAAGAATTACCGTTAACGTTGGAAGATTTATTCCGAGCAAGTCTTTCGGCTAAAGAAAATACCGGAGGTGGGAAGTAGTGACAGTTAATAGAAGATTGAATCAGATTATTTGGCAGAGATATAAGTGGATTGTTTTATCACTTGTTGCACTTATTGTGGTTGTTATGGGGTTTACACTACATAATTCGGTTGACACTACGGGAATAGACGCGGCCAATCTTACTTATACAGAGTTTGTTCAAAGTGAAAAAGATTCGGCAAAAGCGGATCATCGTAAAATAGGTTCAGTTAGCAGAGCAACATATGAAAAAAATAATATTAAAATAAAAGATGTAAGTATTCATGATGGTACATTTCAAAATGCAAAAACAGCACTAGTTATTTTTAGTCTGGGTGCTATCTTATTAGGGATATTTACTAATATGTATGATATGCAAACTAAATTTAATGAATTTATATTTTCAAGCTCATTTTCTAGAAAACGCATTTTCTTAAAAAAAATTGGTCTAATGTTACTACCTGCCTTACTTACTTTTATTGTAGGTTCAATTATAACAACATTTGTTGCTGATGTAGCTATCTCAGTAAGTAATCCAAATTTTATATCAGATAGAATGATACATTTATTCTTAGATAGTAGTCAATTGATTGCGCTATACAGTGTTGGCCTTGTGGTAGGTGTTTTAGTTCGTCGGGTTGTAGCATCTGTCGTCACTGCGTTGGGATTCACTGGCTCGGCCTTGATATGGTTTGCTTACTTTGAAGGATTCATTTTTGATCAAACGCAAGACATGTCTAATACTTATTATCTTGTACTAGGATTTATATACTTGATTGCTGGGTTATTGATGATAGTGATGGCAGTTCATTATTTCAACAAATTATCATTAGAACAGGATAGTCCTTATTTACAATTCGATTATTTAAAACTACCACTACTCATTTTTACAACGGCTTATATAGCTATTTTAATGGCTGTAGTTAATTATGATACAATTGGGGAAAAAATAGGATATGGCTTGATAAGCGGCTGTATTACAGTCATTGTTGCTTATATTGTTATTTATCGTCCACAAAATATTAGTCAAAAATTGCAACGTATTTTTTCGAAAAATAAAAAATAAAAGTAAAATGGCTACCTATTTCTCTAAGAATAGGTAGCCATTTTGACCTTACAGACTTGTTAGTATGTAATAAAAGGGAATTGTGCTAAACTACTGTTTATAGGAATGTAAAAGCAATTATTGGGAGGGATTCAATTTGAAAGAAATGTTAACAATAAACAATTTAACTAAAAGTTTCGGTAAAAAGGTAGTCCTCAAAGGTATTAATTTTACAATCGCAGAAGGTGAGATTGTTGGGCTTGTTGGTGCTAATGGCGCTGGTAAAACAACCATCATGAAATCAATTCTTGGATTATCAAATTACCAAACTGGAGAAATAACAATTGACGGTAAAATTGTATCAACAACTAGCCATCAAGGGTTAGAAGAAGTTGGTGCCTTAATTGAATATCCTGGTATCTATCCATTTTTAAGTGGCTATGATCATTTAAAATTATTCTCTGAAATCAATACCAAAGAAGAATTAGATGAAATTGTTGCTGATTTGCATATGACAGATTACATTAATCGTAAAGCTAAATCATATTCATTAGGAATGAAGCAAAAATTAGGAATTGCATTAGCTTTATTAAATAGACCAAGATTAATTATTTTAGATGAACCTATGAACGGATTAGATCCTCAAGCAACACGTGATGTCCGCGAACTTGTTTTAAAGTTATCTAAACGCGGGACAGCGTTCTTGATTTCAAGTCATATTTTAGGTGAATTAGAGAAAATTGTTGATCACTTTATTATTTTAAATGAAGGTAAAATAATGAAAGCAATGTCTACTACTGAATTAAGTGATAGTAGTAAGCGATATGTTTTACTAGAGACGACGTCAAACGAGCAAGCTAAAGTTCTTTTAAAGGCCGCTAATTATGAATTGGCAGTTGATCAAACAGTTAAAGTAAAGGTAGACGAACAAGATACTTTAGCAAATATTATCCAAGTGCTCTACGATAATAAAATTCAAATAAATGATGTACGTCATCAAGAACATGATATGGAAGAATCACTATTGAATTTATTAGATAGTAATGACGGAGGTAAGGCTTAATGTTAACTTTAGTTAAACAAGAATTATTTAAGTTAGGTAAAAAGAAATCTACAGCGATTATATCAGCGATATTACTTGTTTTTATTTTTGGGGTAGCACTTTTAACAAAAATATATAGTTCGATTTTCGATCCAGCAAGCATGGTACAAAGTGGATTTGGATCTATTCAATTAATTATTTTCATTTTAATTGCGTCAGCAAGTGTTATTATTGCTATGGAAACACAGTTTGGTACAATTAAGGATTTGCTTTATCGGAAATATTCACGTGGAGCTGTTTTAGCTAGTAAATGGCTTACAATATTAATCTATTCGATTTATTTGAATGTTTTAATATTCGTGGCTTCAATTATAGCTAAATTAGTGCTTTTACCAATGGTATCCTTGTCAGATAAAATAGATAACCAAACGATTGTTATGTCTTTAATAACAACGTTAGTGGGGAATTTTATTAGTACCTGGTTGATTTTAAGTTTGGTATTATTATTGGCTAGTATCTTTAGTAGTTCAGGTGCTTCGATTGCAGCTGGTATTGTTTTTTATTTCTTAACATCTATTTTATCAGGAATCCAAATGTTAGCTATTGCTAAATGGGATTGGATTAAATGGAATCCACTTAATATGATGAATTTAAGTAATCAGTGGGCAGACGGACAGGAGTTTGAAAAACTAACTCAATTAACGAATAACGAATTGATTATAGGTAATCTAGCTTATACGGCACTATTTTTATTTTTAGGTTATTTTGTTTTCAAACGTAAAAATGTTTAAAAAAAGTGTATCGTCAATTAATTTTTGACGATACACTTTTTTTGTCCAATAATTATGAGTAGCTTAAAATGACTATTACTAAAGATACAAGTCAAATACTGCAATCTGTGGAGGTACTAGGAATCGAGCTGAGATTCGAGATGTTCCAATACCACTATTAACATATAATTTTGTATTGTTCTTTAGTGTATAAAGGCCACTAGAGTAGCCACCATCTCCGTCATGATCAGATAATAATCCTTTATTAGTGAAAGGAATACGAATTTGGCCACCATGTGTGTGACCACTTAAAATTAAATCGACGGTATTAAATGAACCATTTGACAAACTAGGTTCATGAGCCATTAAAATATGGTACGTTGAATTGGATTTATCAGGAGCTACTGTCGTTTGGACATCGGGGATACCTAATTGAGAGTCATCTACACCACCCAACCAAATGGATGAATTTCCACCTACATTGATAGTCGTTGAACTATTTTTAAGGACAGTAAAACCACCTTGATTCATTACAGTAGTGTAAACTCTGGCTGCACCGCCACCGTAATCTTTATTTCCATATACTGCGTATTTTCCATAGGTTGATTTAATTTCACTTAGTTTTTGAACAATAGCTGTTACGGGATGGTATTGATTGTAATTGCTGAATAAATCACCTGTAAATAAGACCAAATCTGGTTTTTCTTGATTGATTTTATTAACAATTTTTCCGAAATTTTCAGGTGTATAATCATCTGCTATTTCGACATCACTAATTTGCACAATTTTAAGTTTCTTTTTAGTAGTATCTGCCTTATTTAAAGCAATATTTTTAACGACAACGCGGTAAGGCTCTATTTTAAATGCGTAAAAGGTACATGCGGCACTTACTATTAATAGGATGAAAATGACACTTAATATTTTTTTCTTCGTGATAGTATCATGCCTCCGTTTGATTAGTTAACTAAAAAAACCTACAGTAAGATTTTTAGTCTAAAACTGTAAGTTCTTCTTAAAACCTATATGGTTAGTTTTATTTATGAAATCCAAGAACTAATAGCTGACCAGATAGCGTTAAAAAATGAAACAATTGCGTCCCAAATTTTTTGTAGGAAGTTTCGATTTTCAGCTGTGTCTAATTTGCTGAAAATATCTTTAGCACCATCTTGAATATTTGTTGCAACTTTACTTGCTTGTGATTTGAAATTTGATGAATCTAAAGCACCTGAATCACGAATCTTGATTAACACGGCAATAATATCTTGTTTTTGATTATCAGTAATGACATTTGTTAAGTTATTATTTGTGATTTGGTTATTTACAATAGTAGTAATTTGATTATTTGTAATAGAACTACCTTCTTTAGCCATATCATTTTTAGCACCGGCTACAGCGTTATTCAATTGTGAATCAGTATACCCATCTTTGCTTTTATTGGCTTGTGTAATGTCACTTAAAGTCGACATTTCATTTTGTGCGGCAGTGACTTGTTTTGTATTTAGAGCGTCCCCGTTTGTAGCGAAGGCTGCATAAACACCAGCTAAAGCACCTGATCCATCTATTGGTGTAGCAGAAGTGACATAGATATTGGCATCAGTTACACCAGCTGTTAATGCGGCGTTTTTATATTGGTTTTCTGTAATTGTGGTGATGTTATTTTTACCATTGTAGTCTAAAATTTCAACGTTGATACCAGAACCACTGCTCGTTTTTTGAACCATAGCAGATGACCAGACACCTGAAGTTGATGTAAATGAGCCACCAGAACTATTGAGATATTTAACTAAAGTTGCGCCATTTACGGGTAATGTCGAATATGAAGAACTACCGTTTAAGCTAGCTGTTAAAGTTGAAAGTGTTCCTGATTTTTGTGAATCTGTTAAACTTGTTCCTAATGTGACAACTGGATTTGACCAGTCAGTTGTTGTGCCCGATGTTGATGAAGCTGAGCTTGAATCATTAGTTGCAGCAGAGGCAACAGATCCTAGACTCAAGACAGCTAATGTTGTAAGAGTTACTGTATAAATTAATTGTCTGAATTTCATAATGGTTTGCTCCTTAAATAGCATGTATTTTAATTTTATTATACCTATCTGATGAAGGAATCATAATAATTGAGTTTGAATAATAGAAAAAATTAAGATTTATCATCATTGAGAGATTTCTTTGTAAGTGAGACAATGAGCGCATCATTTAATCTAGCAACATAATTTTGAGTAGTATGGTATGACTAATTTAAATAAAACTAACGACTGAATGGGAGAATAACGATGACAAAAAAGATGACGGATACCTTTAGATTCAGGCGGGGATTGGAATTGAAAAATAGAATCTTAATGGCGCCAATGACCGTTAAGATGAGCTACTATGATGAAGTTGTTACACATGATGAATCAGATTATTATGCACTACATTCAGGCGAAGTTGGGGCTGTTATTACGGCAGCTACCAGTGTCCAAGCAAATGGAAAAGGTTGGGAAGGCTCACTTGCCATCTATGATGATAAGTTTATTCCCGGGCTAACGAGATTGGCATCGGCAATCAAAAAGAATGGGACTAAAGCTATTTTACAAATTTTCCATGCGGGTCGTATGACAAATTCAACGGTACTTAGAGGACAATTACCAGTTTCAGCCAGTGCTGTTGCGGCAGAAAGACCAGACGCAGAAATTCCTAAAGCATTGTCAGAAACTGAAATTTTAGAGTTGATTGAATCCTTTAAATCAGCAACAAAACGAGCAATTAAAGCGGGATTTGATGGCGTTGAACTGCATGGTGCGAATACGTATTTACTACAACAATTTTTTTCACCACACTCAAATAGACGTCATGATGCTTGGGGTGGCACGCTTGATAAGCGATTTAAATTCATTAATGATGTAGTTGATGGTGTTATTGAGAGTGTTGATCAATCAGGTGTAAAAGATTTTATTGTTGGTTACCGCTTTTCGCCTGAAGAATATGAAAAGCCAGGTATTAGTATGGAAGATTCAATGATTTTGATTGATAAACTTGCTGATAAAAAATTAGATTATCTACATATCTCATTAGGTAAGTATAATAGTGTTTCGAGAAATATAAATTTCAATGAAAAATCAAGAATGGATTATGTCCAAGAAAAGATAAATGGTCGTGTTCCATTAATCGGGGTAGGAGATGTTCGGACTCGGGAAGATGTTAATGGTGTTTTGGCTAACGCTGATTTAGTAGCCGTTGGTCGTTCACTCTTAATTGATCCTAAGTGGACATCAAAGTTATTGAATGGACAAGAAGAAACTATAAAAAGAACCTTAGCTAAAAATGATCGGGAAAAATTAATGGTTAGCGATGGTGCTGTTGAATTTTTAAAAGATATGATGCCTGAGCGGTTAGTTGATTAAAAAACAAAACTAAATCTAGACAAATAGTGTGTTGCAAATTTAATTTGCCGCATGCTATTTTTAGTTGCGGCCCTTTCAACTAGCGGTTGCCTGTTGCACCCCTTGCTGTATGCTAATATTTGAGATGTTAAATAGAGGAAAGAAGGTTATAGGGATGAAAATTATATTTGCGGAACAACTCGTTAAAATACGTAAAGAGAAAAAAATGTCACAAGAAGAATTGGCAAATCAATTGTTTGTATCAAGACAAGCTGTATCAAAATGGGAAACAGGAGAAGCTGAACCTGATTTGGGAAAAATTGAATCGGTAGCCAAAATTTTAGACGTCCCTGTAGAAATATTACTTTTTGGTGGCGATGCCAGTGAAAAAAACGTCAGAGTTTAAAACTAGAATTAAACGATTTATAGAAGAAGATGAATCAGATAAAGATTGGCACGAAAATCATAGATGGCGTGAGTGGCAATATAAACCGATTAATAATGGGTGGGAATTCCTAGCTCGCTATTACTGGATTATTTTTGCACTCATTGGCATGATTGCATGGGGGATTATGGGTCTAAAATAGATATGATAATAAAGAAGCTTTCAATACTTGTCTACAAACAAGTATTGAAAGCTTCTTTATTTTACCGGAACAACTTTTATTTCAGTTGAGTCATCATGAATGACAATGTATAACGTTTGAGTTTCTTCTTTATCAAAGAAACCGAGATTAATACAGGGTAAACCATCGATTTCTTCCACGCCAACGAAACGATCCGTAAATATCTGACGAACCATTTTACCCATTTCTTTATGGGCATTTGCTTTAGCGGCAGCTGTTTTAAGTGTAAATCCAGAGTCTAAGTAAGATTTAATTAATCGAATAATTGATAAGGTATGGTAAGAATATTTTCTATTCTGATTTTTATTAGTATTAATAGAATCAATAAAGCCTTTTTGTTCCCAATAACGAATTTGACTCTGAGTGAGCCCAGTTGTTTCGGCAATTTCACCGATTCCGATTGAAAATGTATCATTCTTCATAATAACGGCCATTCTTTTTGCATAATCTTTAATGTTTGCAATATCGTCCATATCTGCCAAACGAATATACCTCCTAAATAAAAATTTATCTAACAATCTCATTGTGATGTTTACTATACTGATTATATATATATTAAAACGTTTGTCAACTTACTTGACATTAAAGCGAGATAGTCTTATATTAGTCTTCGAAGATAAATTAAAGAAAAAGAAGGTTTTAAGTATGGATGGATTAGATGCAAAGGGTAAACCATATAATCGCCCCATGCTAATTGCAATTTTATTAGTAGGGACATTTTGTACGGTTTTGAATCAAACAATTTTAGCAACTGCATTTCCAACATTAATGGATGAATTTGACGTAACAACGTCAACTGTTCAATGGTTAACAACAGGATTTATGTTAGTCAACGGGATTTTAATTCCAGTTAGTGCATGGTTAAGTAGTCGTGTAAATACCAAATGGTTATACATAGGTGCTATTGGTATCTTTGAATTAGGAACAGTTTTAGCATTTATCGCACCTAATTTTGGGGTATTGTTAACAGCTCGCTTAGTTCAAGCAGTCGGTGTTGGGGTAACAATGCCTTTATTACAAACGATTATGCTTTCAATTTTCCCACCCGAAAAACGTGGTGCTTCAATGGGACTTGCCGGTTTAGTTATCGGACTAGCTCCTGCAATTGGACCTACACTTTCAGGTTGGGTTATTGATAATGCTTCATGGCGTGATCTTTTTGGTATGATTATTCCATTAGTAGGAATTGTTTTTGTGGCTTCTTTCTGGTTTATGAAACCGGTCATCAAAACACACAAATCTAAAATTGATGTCTTATCATTGATTTTATCAACAATTGGATTTGGTGGCTTACTTTATGGATTCTCAACAGTTGGAGATAACGGCTGGGGAAGTACCTCAGTACTTAGTTTCCTTGTTGTGGGTGTTATTTTTATTGGTTTATTCATATGGCGTCAATTAACAATGGAAAATCCTTTCTTGGAATTACGTGTTTTTGCTTCCCAAGAATACACAATTGCAGCCGTTTTAAGTTCAATTGTTAACATGGCTATGATCGGTGTTGAAATGATTCTACCAATGTATCTCCAAATTGTACGTGGAGATAGCGCATTTGAGTCAGGATTAACCTTATTGGCTGGTGCTTTAATGATGGGGATTATGAGTCCGATAACGGGACGATTATTCGATATTTATGGTGCTAAGAAATTGGCAACTGGTGGTATGTTCTTATTAACACTTGGTACAATTCCATTCGTTTTCTTAACAAAAGATACGCCAACTTTATACATCACAATTATGTATGCAGTTCGTATGTTTGGGATTTCAATGGTTATGATGCCAACAACAACATCAGGGATGAATGCATTACCAGCTAACTTGATGGGTCATGGAACGGCTGTTAATAATACAGCTCGTCAAATCGCAAGTTCAATCGTAACAGCGGTTATGATTTCCGTTCTAACAAATGTAACAACAGCTGCATTACCAGCTAAATCAATGCTTAAATCGGCACCATTAGATTACAAAACAAAAGCTATTGATGCGACATTAAGTGGTTATCATGCTGCCTTTATCATCGCAGTCGTTTTCTGTGTGGTTGGGCTCGGATTTTCATTCTTCTTAAAATCAAAACAACAAGTTTTAAAAAATGGAGGTAATAAATAATGATTATTTTATTATTAATTCTTTCAATTATTTTATTCTTCCTTACGTGGAACCTCATCCGTAATAATGTACTGAGCTACATTTTAGGTGGCATTTTTGCACTTTGTATTATTCTTACAGGTGGCTTAATTGTTGCTAACTACAGTGCACATTATGGAATGGAAAAAGTAACGACAACTAAGACAGAACAATTAGCTTCTAGTTCTAAAGAGATGGACATGTTACTATATCAGCCTATCGGTACAGATGGATCTGAAAAAGTCGTTATTTATAAAAATACGGCATCACAAAAGAAAACAAAGGCAACTAAGACAGACGATACAACTAGCAAGATTGTTGAAAATGCTAAGAGTAACAAATTAGTTACTAAAGAAACCCGTTGGACTTATAAAGGTAATGGGTATCGATTAATGTTTGGTATCGCTAATAACGATAAAACTTTAGTAAAACGTACGCATACATTCTACGTTAAAAAGAGTTGGACAACATTAACGGTTAAGCAAGCTAAGGCCATGCCTAAAATTGCTAAAGTAGAAGCAGCTAAAATGAATACAAAGGCAGGAAAAGCTAAACTTGCTGCGGATGGTGCTACTTTTGTTAAAGCAGCTGTCACAAATGCTATGATGAAAGATGCATCAATCTCGAAAGCTGATCAAGCTAAGATTGCAGAACAAGCAACAACAATTTTCAAGGCACAAACAAAAGCAAAAGTAATGCAAAACGTATTAAAAGAAGTTAAAGAAATTAAATAAACCGTTATTTATTTAGTAACCACACTAGTTTATCCAACTAATGTGGTTATTTTTTTAAATTAAAACGTGAATTATAAAATAAACAATGCTATAATACGTTAATGGCATAAACGATAAAGGAGTTTCTTTGAATGAAAAAGAAAATTATAATTTGGATTGTCAGTATTTTAGTGTTATTAGCGGTTGCAATTACAGGGGGTAGTTTCTATCTCTATCACTATGCCATTCAAAATACAGAAAAAACATTAACGGGAACATCAAAAGGAACACCAAAGCGAACAATTGAAGCAAAAAAATGGTTGGCCAGTACTAAAAAAGAAAACTGGACAGAAACATCAGCAGGTGAAAATTTAAAATTAGTTGCTGACTATGTACCGGCGGCAACTAAATCTTTAAAAACAGTTGTTGTGGCACATGGTTACATGGAAAATAAAGAAAGTATGGCTTCATATATAAAATTATTTCATGATAATGGCTATAACGTTTTAGCGCCAGATGATCGAGGCCAAGGTAAAAGTCAGGGCGATTATATTGGTTTCGGATGGAAAGATCGCTTAGATTACATTAAATGGACCAAAAAATTAATTGCCGAAAAGGGAACAGATCAAAAGATTGGCTTGTTTGGAGTTAGCATGGGTGGTGCTACTGTCATGATGATGAGTGGTGAAAAGTTACCAACTCAAGTTAAAGCAATTGTTGAAGATTGTGGTTATACAAATGTTGAAGATTTGTTAGCTTATCAATTGAAACTCCAATTCAATTTACCAAAAGAACCATTAATAACAACTTCTAGTTGGGTAACTCAGTTACGTGCGGGCTACTCTTTTGCAGAAGCTGACTCTGTTAAACAATTAAAGAAAAATAAATTACCAACATTATTCATTCATGGCGACAAGGATGATTTCGTTCCTAGCGCAATGGTTTATGACAACTACAAAGCCTCAGCAGGTACGAAGGAATTGTGGATTGTGAAGGGCGCAGGTCACGGAAAAGCGTTCAGTAAGGATCCAGAATTATATACTAAAAAAGTCGTTAAGTTTATGAATGATAATTTAGATTAATAATAAAATCATTTATTTTTTAAATAACATCAAAAAGTGTGGGGGTACCCTCTATTTTTGATGTTTTTTTTTGTCTGTATCATGCTATCATATTAGTTATTATAGATGAACTTTGGGGAAAATAGGTGGGGGCCAACATGAAAATTAATAATAAATTAAAATTAACACTACTAACTTTTGGGTTATTCTTTTTAGTTAATGTAACAAGTATCAAGGCAGATGCGGATTATGATTCTGCAAAAGCATCAGCACCTCGAGCAATTTTAATGACAAATTTATTCCAGACGGGTACTGGTGCTGGAGTAGTAGCAACTAGTGGTATGGTCGAATTAACCGATACCAATAAAGATCCTAATTCGACTAATCTGGCTGCTAAAACGATGGTTAAAATTACGGATGCTAAGAATCAAAAAGCAGCAATTTGGTCAACAGACGAAAATTCATTTGATATTAATACAAGTAGTAAAGCTTCTATGTGGATTTATTTTGGTAGCAAAACGAATACTGCTGGGGATGGGATGGCACTTGTTTTTCAAAATGATGCAAAAGGAAATGCTGCTATTGCAACTAAAGCAGGTGAAACGTTAGGTGTTTGGGGAGACGATTCAGTGGGTACGGGATCCCCCAATAATACTGCTAGAGGCGCTATTCAAAATAGTTGGGCGCTAGAATTTGATACTCATTTGAATAATGGTAATAGTTCAGGAAACGGATTTGATTTAGATCCTAGTTTAGCACCTAACCATATTGGTAGTGGGTATCCAGCTGTTGAGGCAACATACACGGATAATCATACAATCTCTTCTTCAGTTAAACTAAATCATTTAGGCCTTATTAATTATAATGGGTTCTTATCAAATCGGGCATGGCATCATGTGACAATTGATTATAAATCAGTGAGTGCGAGTGCTGGGTCAATGACATATACGATTGATGATAAAAAACCAATTTCAGGAACAGAAGACTTGGATCCTACTGAAGATACAAGTCAGACAGGGCAGACGGCAAGTGTTCCAATTGATAAATCGAAATTTAATTCTACAACGGGTAAAATCCGTTGGGGATTTACAGGGTCAACGGGTGACTCTTTTGAAAATAACTTAGTTATGTTTGAAACTGTACCAGGTCTTGTTAATGCGACTGCGGTACAAACTATGACGGATATTACACAAAATAACAAGGATGTCTCGGCTAATGGAGAAGTAAAAGCTGGAGATAAAGTAAAATTCAACACTACCGTAACTTACGATAGTGGAAAACAATCGTGGACAGGCATAGGTGGATATTTAAAATACCCGGCTAATAATATAAAATGGACTGGGTATGAAATACCTAACGATTTTGGTACAGGAAAATTTCCTAGTAATATCTATGGAAGTGACCCTGCTGGGTTATCCGGCGCGCAAATACCTGAATTATCTACACCTGGACAAAGTTCACATATTTCATTTATCGGTGAAGTAATGCCAGTTGAAGTGGATACACCAGTGACTGTTTCAGCAGGTCAATTCATCGGAAGCAATGCAATGATTGATTCTAATCCTATTAGCTATACGATTAAAGCATCACCAAAAACAGCCTTAACGATTGATGGCCTTAAAGATATTGATATTAATTATGGAACGGATGCGACGATTAGTGGAACGGTAAAATCTAGTTTAGGTGGAACTTTTGCTAAAGGAACAACGGCCAGTGTGACACTTAATGAGGATACAACACCTATTAAGGGTGATGTCGCAACGGATGGTACATTTAACGTAACGATTCCAAAGGACAAACTAACCACTGGCGAATATTCTTATAATGTTCAAGTAACAGATCCAGATGGTAATACGACGCAAAAATATACACAAAAAATTAATATTAAACCCGTTTTAACTTTAAATGATAATAAAGGAACCGTTGTAGCGCCATATACATTGATTTTCCAAGTAGCTGATAATAGTGCAGCGTTAACAACGTACTATAAAGAAGGAAGTACTGGAACACCTGTTGAATTAGAAAAATATACAAATACTAAACCAGGTTCGACACAAGATCATAGTGTAGCACTAGATACAACTAAGTTTGCCATTGGAACGCACGAGTTAACTATTTATTCGGTTGATTCTGAAGGAAACATTTCTAATAACCAAACAATCTCTGTTGTCGTAGGATTGTTGAGTATTTCATCAGATGATTCAATTAATTTTAATAATAAAATACCAGCGAAAAGAAGTATTTTAAACCGTGCTTCAAGCTATATGCTTAAGTTAGAAACGTCAGCAGCTAAAAACTGGACATTGTCTGTGACTGCAGGACCACTAACTGCAGCAAGTGATAAAAGTACTTTAAAGCATTCAACTATTGGGTTTCGTAATTCAAATCAGGAAAACACGTTACCGCTTTCTCCAACGTATGGTACAATAGTGTCTACAGGAGTAGGTCAAGCAACTACGGTTGAAAAAAGTTGGTCAGCAGATTCTGGAATTGTATTGGATGTTGAACCAAGTGAAATTAAAGTAGCTGAAACCTATAGTTCTGAATTAGATTGGACGCTAACGAATGTACCAAATAATTAATAATAAACTTAATTGTCGGTTAAATTCAAATGTCCGGGGGGAGATAGGATTATGACAATATTACGGCTGAAAGCTGTACTTTTTACAGGTGTGTTAGTGACATTAGGGCTTAGCTCTACAGGTGTTAATGCTGATGATTATTCTAACGCAGTGGCATCGGCACCAGACGCATTAGTATCAAATGGACTTTTGACACCTGGAACAACAGGAACACAAAATAATGCAAAAATTGTAACATTCGATGCTAGTGGTAATGTTGTTTCTGAAACAGCAGATAACGCAGATAAATCAATTATAAAAATTACGGATGCAACTAACCAAGTGGGATCTGCCTGGTCTACAGCAAACAATAAATTTAATCTTAATAAAAATAATAAAATGTCAATGTGGATGTATTTCGGTAATCAGGGTGCTAATTCTGGTGATGGGATGGCTTTTGTTTTACAAAATGATAGCCGTGGTCTCAGTGCTATTTCTGGTGGAGGCGAATCATTAGGTGTTTGGGGTGTTGATAAAGGTGGATCAGAATCTACCGTTGCAGGAACAGCTATTAAAAATTCATGGGCGTTAGAATTTGATACACATAAAAATAGTGAGGCAAGCAAGGGTAACGGATTTGATAATTTAAACACTATCCAAGACAATCATCTGGCAAGCAATTATCCTAATCAAAGGGCTACTTATGAACAAAATGGTTTTTTAAGTAAGTATAATAAATTAACTCATGATGGACTACTTGCTGTCGCTGACTTATCTAATGGAAGATGGTGGCATGTGTCAATTGATTATAAATCAACGTCTACAACTGCCGGCTCAATGACCTATACTATTGGAGATAAAGTCCCCGGTACGGGTGATGTATTAGGTGGTGGTCTTGCAAAGACAGTTCCAATTGATAAAAGTAAATTTGCGAGCACTGATGGTCAAGTGACTTGGGGATTTACGGGCGCAACAGGCGGTAACTGGGAAACAAATTTAGTGATGTTTGAAGAAATATCTGATTTAGTTTCTGTTACGGCGACGCAAAAAGTGACAGATACTACCCAGAACAATAAGGACATTACCGCATCAGGAATTGCTAACAGCGGGGATAAACTTAATCTTCAAACAACTTTGAAATACAATGATGGAAAGCAAGATTGGAAAAAAATCGTTGCTTCGTTAAAAACGCCTAATGCTGTGACGTTAGACAAAGAAGGTATCATTAAATACGCCGATGGAACAACGCAAACATTTGATACAACAACTAAAGATGGTGTCATTACATCAAGTCTAAATAAAAACTTATCAAAAAGTAATGATACAGCAACGATCAGTATGAATGGGACAGCTAAAATTGTTGCTACAGATACCAAAGTAACAAGTCCAATTAGTACATTTAATGGTCAAAATACGATAGTAAGATCTCAGCTAGCTACGTTTACCATTAAGGCATTAAAGCAGAAGATGACACTTTCAGGATTGCTTGATAAAACAATTGATAGTGGTCAGTCGATTAAAGTTACGAGTAACGTTAAAACAGATACACTAATGGAAAATGATAACGTTACGATAACAACGATGCTGAATGGTAAAGCCTTTAGTGATAAATCAATGCTATTCAATAAGTTGGGTAGCATTGACTACGCTGAAGTGCTGCCTGCAGATAAGTTAAACGTTGGAAAAAATACTTATACGGTAAGTGTTGAAGATCAATATGGTAATTCAGTAACGGGTCAAGAAATTATCACTGTTAATGATCCAGGTGTTTTAGAAATAGCATCGGTAACGGGTGCATTAAATTTTGGACAAAGTGATATTCCAATACCCAACGAAGAAACAACCTATAGCCCTGTAGAAGAATTAAGTATACAGGTAGTTGCATCGGTACCAGGTACATGGAATTTAAAGCTGACTGGAACTGATGTTGTTGGAGCCAGCGGCACTGTGCTAAAAGATGCATTAATTTACAAAGAAAAAGCGACAGATATTGGGACACCTTTAAAAGACCATTCGATAGATATTGCGGGTGGGAACTCATCTCCTAACCAGATAACTAAAACGTGGGCAAAAGATACGGGAATTCTATTGCGTGTTAAACCTAGCGAGGTTAGAAGTGAAGAATATGATGCTTCAGTGCAATGGAATTTGAGTAATGTACCAACTAAATAAGTAGTATTAGTGAAAAAGGATAACAAAAGTTATCCTTTTTTTATTTATGTTTTGCAATTATTGCCATCTAGGATATTATGGACTATGTAGAGAGAATACGGAGGATAGATAACTAATGAAAATGACCGTTGAACAATTCATGTCCGCTATTGAGTTAGAGGCGTACACAAAGATTTTTTATACTGCCACACCAGAAGATGTCCAAGCGATTGGTGTACCAGAATTATTCGCTAAGTGTTATGCTGATTTAGAAAACAATGTACGGGATGGTAAGCTTGTAGAAGTTCAATTGATGATTGAATATCCTGAAGGTACCGCAATTTTTACACTTGAAGCAAATATCCTTAATTTACCATACAAATATTATAAAAAGTTACCCAGCTTCTTTAATGAAGTAACAGATGAAGCAGAAGTTAATGTCTATCTGATTGTTGAGTCACCAATTCTGAACGCATCTAAATTAAGAATCGATGAAATTACATCTGTGACTAATTATTTAGAAAACCCCAGTGATCATAATATGACAAGCACAACTATGATTGCTGAAAAGATAGCTTTCCTTGAAAATCCACCTATTATTGAAGAAAAAGAACCAGTTGTCGTTGAAAAGAAAAAGAAAGCTCCAGCTAAGAAAAAACCAGCTGTTAAAAAGAAACCAGCAGTTAAAAAGACGACGGCTACAAAAAAAGCGACAACAAAGAAAAAAACGACAACTGTAAAGGCGGCAGCCAAGAAAAAGCCCGTGGCCAAAAAGGTACCCGCTAAAAAGAAACCGGCTGTAAAGAAAGTAACTACTAAGAAAAAAGCACCAGCCAAGAAAACTAAATAAAAAAACGCCGATATTATCGGCGTTTTTTTGTCTAATTATTTAATGAAGAAATAGTAAACGAGTAGCAAGGCACCTAAAATAATACGGTACCAACCAAATGGTTTGAAATCTTTCGACTTGATGTAACCCATCAAGAATTTGATTGCAACAATTGAAACTAAGAATGCGACTACACAACCAAGTAATAAGACGGCTGTTTGATCACCGGTAAAGCTATAACCATTATGGAAGTATTTAACTAATTTGAGTAGACTGGCACCGAACATAACTGGAATTGATAAGAAAAATGAAAATTCAGCAGCAATGAATCGAGAAGTCCCTAATAAAATGGCACCTAAAATAGTTGCACCAGAACGTGATGTTCCGGGAATTAAAGCAAGAACTTGGAAAACACCGATTAGTAACGCTGTTTTGTAAGTAACTTGATTGAATGATGTAATAGAAGGAACAGCATCGGCTTTTTTGTTTTCAATAATAATGAATAAAACACCATAAATAATTAACATTAAGGCAACAACTGGGAAATTATATAATTTCGCATTTAACCAGTCATCAGCAACTAACCCAATCACAGCAGCTGGAAGTACAGCTACAATGACTTTACTCCATAGAGACCACGTATCTCTTTTTTCTAATTGCGATTTTTTTGGAGAAAAAGGATTTAATTTATGGAAATACAACACACAAACTGCTAGGATAGCGCCCAGTTGGATAACAACGAAGAACATTTCCATGAAAGCAGCATTTTCTTTTAGTTGTAAAAATTCGTCAACTAAAATCATATGTCCCGTTGAACTAATAGGAAGCCATTCTGTAATTCCTTCGACAACTCCCAAAATAATAACTTTTAACATAACAATAATATTCATACAAATAGATTCCTTCCAAAATTTTATTTAACTGCTCTAGTATACCTAATATGAAAATTAAAAACCATAAAATTAAATAAACCTTATGCTTTTAGGCATAAGGTTTATTTGTGAATATAAGATTTTAGTTAAGATTAATTTTATAGGGCTTTTTTGTTACCGCGACGTGCAATTGCAGGGAGGATTAAACCTAATGCAACTAAGACAAGTGGTGTGACAATATTAAGTGTTAATTGGAACAAGTAGTTAGAAGGGCTATCTGAGTAGTTTAATTTAGGAACAACTCCTAGGATACAAGCGAATGCAGTGAATAAGAAACACCAAGCACCAACAATGTAACCAACGACAGGATTCTTAACAAACTTGTAACCGGCTTTGAAATTCTTCAATTGTTTGTTTAATAGCATGTAAGCGAAGAATACCCAGAGATAACGCATAGGCATGACAACCGCATTTAGGTTCAATAACCATTTGTATAATGCGTTCATGTTACCAATCCCGATTGCAGGAATGATAATTAAAATACTAACTAAAACACCAGTCATGGCATAACCATTAACGGGAGTTCCTTTTTTATTAAGTTTTGACAAGCTTTTAGGAATGAAGTTTGGATCAGCATCACCTAAAAGAATTTTTAATGGTGCATCAATTGAGAAAGCAAGCGCTGAAATTTGAGCCATCGCATTGGCAATTGCGTATAGAATCATGAATAAATTACCTACGTGATAGAAACTACCAAGACGTAAGAAACCTTCGTAAGGACCATTTGTGATTAAATCATCAGGGATGTTAGTTCCGTTAAATAAGAATCCCATAGCGAACGAACCTAAAATAGCACAGATGGCAACCATTGCGGCCAATGCTAACATTCCTTTTGGAAATTCTTTAGCTGAGTTTTTTGTTTTATTAACATAGGGAGAAATCTTTTCAGCACCACCAACAGCGAAAACTAACATTGAAATCGTTGTGAAGTAGGCGAAGTTAAAGTTAGGTAGATATGATTTAATGGCACCCATATCAGGTGTTTGAATTTTAGCATGCGTCATGAATGGCGCTGAAACTGCCAACAAGATGAATAATAATGACATAACGAACATTGCTGTTCCGGCAACACTACCAATTCGACTTAAAGTAGCAAGTCCCTTTGAGGCAATCCATAAGAAGAAAATGAAAATGACTAAGCCCATAAGTGAAACGGTCATAGCAGAAGTTTCATTAACGAAATTTCCGTTACCTTTGAATAACCAACTAAAGGCAATTAAAATACCTTGTGGTTTTTGTGCTAGGTAAGGAATATGTACGACCCAATAAGTCCAAGCTGCATAGTAGGCAAGTCTCTTGGTTGAAGTTTCTTTCACCCATGAAGACACACCACCGCTGGCATCTTTAAATGTTGAGCCTAATTGACCAACAATTAAAGTATAAGGAACAAAGTAAAAAATCATGATTAAAATCCAAGATGTAATAACAGTGAGTCCTTGGTTAGCAAAGTTGTTAAAGACATTTGCAAGTCCCCAAACGGAAACGAATGCAATTAAAGCAACGTTATACCAACGTAATGTTTTTTCTGATTCTAGCAAAATAATAGCCTCCATATGGATAAAATATTTTATGATACTGGTGCAGTGATAGCTATGGTTAAGTATAAAGAAAAATGAAATAAAGTACAATCAAATTTTGTGATACATACTATAAGAAGTAAATATAATTATGATTAAAATGTCAAAAAAACACATCTAGGTCGCAAATGTTGAATGTTGTCTACCGAATATAGATGATATTATAACGGTAATTGGTTAACGACATAAACTAAAAAGAGAATCCTGGGGGATTATTATGAAACCAAAAAATAGAATTGTGATAGGTAGTTTGTGTGCGATGATGTTGTTCGGGGGAACAGCGTTGAATGAAACTATATCAGCAAGTGAACAAGAAGAAGCAACTAGTTCAAGTATTGCGACTATAAAAGAGCAAACTTTAGAAAATGTATTAAGTGAATCAACAGAATCAAATAAGGCAGATTCTAGTAGCTCAAGTAGTAGTGTATCTGATGAAAAAATAGATTCAGAAGTTGATACGACAAATGCAACAAGTTCAGAATCAGCGTCGTCTACACTATCTAGTGAAAAACTAGATAGTCAAAAAGACGAAAAGAAACAAGTAGAACAGGCTAAAAAACAAAGTAGCACAACACGTACGTTATTTGATGATTATAAAAATGCAGAGATTGTAGGGATGTTTCTGGGTGGAAGTAAAAAAACGATTAGCATTGACGATGTACTTAGCAAAGAATCAACAATAATGCCTGCAGATGCAGCGTTAGCTGACCTATTTTATAGTCAGGATGATGCGGGTAATGGAAATAGCGTTGATGGCTCAGGAACACCAGAAGGATCACCTGGGTACTATCCTGCCGTATCTTTAGATAACTACGTATTCAATGTGCAAGTAACCAAACCAGATAGTACGGCAACAATTTACGCACCTTTTCATCCAACATCGTATGATCCAATAGAAACACTCATGCAAGCACCAGTTACAATTAAAAATTCTGATCTAGCAATTGGGGAAAATAAAGTTGAGCTTACAGCTACAAGAGTAATAGGTGGGGGAACTAGTTTTCCAACTAAGGGAACTATCATTGTAACCATACCAAATCCTAAGATTAAAGTAGATGCAATTGCAGGCGATAAATTAGACAGTACGACTAATACGGATATCCCAGTAGTTGATGTCGCAAGTACTGAGTACCCAGTGAGCTACACGGTGAATAGTGATCATGCAACGACCTTAACAACTCAAATTACAGATTCTTATGGTGATGTAGCACACACCAGTCAATATAAGGAGGAGTACGATAATAGTAAAACGCTAGGTAAAGATCATACTAATACGATTAAGATGACCGACTTGACGGTTAAACAACATACAATAACCGTCACAACAACGGATGATCAAGGTAATGCGACTGTTAAAAAATTCATCCTTAATGTTAAAAAACCAACTAAAACGTTAAAAATTAATAGCATTAATAATTTAAATTATGGAGATAAAATTAAAATACCAAATGAAAAAACCAATTTAACACCATTAATTGGTCTTAATGTGGACCTTTCAGCTGTGGATGCCGGTAACTGGGTGTTGACTGTAAAATCAACAGGATTAACTGATGATCCAGATGCTTTGGTCTTTAAAAGTGATGCCAATGCTACAGAGCAAATCATTAATGATGCTGGCATAACCGTTTTATCAGGTAATGGTGTAAATGATACAGGAAAGGAGTTTAACGATGATGGAACCGGTATTTTGTTAAAGGCAGATCCATCAAAGCTTAGAGCAACTGCCTATAAAGCAGACTTGAATTGGACATTATCAAGTGTCCCAGTAAAATAACGTCAAAAAATGACACCTAACACGTAAATGTTGGTCGTTTTAAATGAAATAATTTTGGTATTATAATTTTATAGAAAAGAATAACTAAATAAGAATTAAGTAATTATGACTGTCAAAAGAAAACACTTAACCATGAAATATTGACCGTTTTTAGGTCAAATATCGACTATAGTGAGTGTATACGAAAAATGGGGGAAACAATGATGAAAAAAACTTTATTAACAACAGTAATGATTAGTGGTGTGGTATTAGGTTTCGGAACAATAAGTAAGGTATCTGCAGCAGATACTGCTACATCAAAAGATACAACGGCAAGTGCCACGTTTACAGCTGGCGGAATAGATCCAACAGATCCTAATAGTGCATCATTGTCAATTACAAATGTCACAAGTAAAGTTGATTTTGGTAAAGAAGCAATTTCTGCAGCGAATACTACATTAAATTCAAATAGTGGTATTAATGTAAGTGTTAGTGATCTTCGTGGAACATTTGTTGGTTGGAGCGTTAAGGTTAGTGGTACACCATTTATGAGTGTTGTAGATACTGTTGCTGATCCTACAGCTAAATCTGTAGAACTAGAAGGTGCTACATTGTCACTCCCTGATGGTACTGCATCGAATAATATTGGTGACGTACCTGAGGTAACAGCAACAGCTACAGGCAACGTCTTAGATGGTGGTGCAACAATTAGTGCACCTGTTGACAAAGGTGCAGGGGAAACTACAACAAGTTATGCACAAAAGGGTATTAACTTAGGGGTTGTTGGTGGTACAGCACATGCTGCTGCATACTCAACAACATTAACTTGGACATTGACTGACGCTCCTGCTTAATTAGGTTAGAGTCGGGTGAAATATTAAAAAAATTTGGGGGAAATATATTATGAAAAAAAGTTTAACAAGTTCATTATTAGCAACAACAATTTTAGGTGCAGGTTTAGCAGTATCAAGTAACGTAAATGCTGCAGATACTGTCTTACCAGATAGTGCAACAACTGACGGTTCAGTAACATTTACACCAGGTACAGATCCAACAGACCCAGTTGACCCAACAGACCCAGTTGACCCAACAGATCCTGGTGATGGTGGTGGCGGTGAAACAGGACATGCTGGTCCTTTAGCAATTGTATATGCAACAAAGGCTGTAACATTTGGGATTCCAAAAGATGATGGAACTGGTTCTGTTAGCACTACTGTACCTGTTTCAGCAAGTAAACAAGACCTTAAAGGTAGTAACTTTATTTCTCTTCAAGTTGCCGATACTCGAGGAACAGATGCTGGTTGGACATTATCAGTTAAAGCAGATCAATTCAAAAGTACAAAGTCTGGCGAATTAGCTGGAGCTGTCTTAGCTTTAGGTAAAGGTGATAATACCTTAATTGGTACCGGTGCTACACCAACACCTGCATCAGCTGCTGCAGTTGCAGCGGTTACTGATGGTGGAACTGTCTTATCAGCTAAAACAGGCGAAGGTGCTGGTTTAAATGCAGATAAGATTCGTGCAGACAACATGACTTTGACAATTCCTGCAGGTTCAGCTAAAGCTGATACTTATGCAACAACGTTAAACTGGAGTCTTTCAGACGTACCAGCTGTTTAAATTAAATAACAAATTCGGGGGAAATAAATTATGAAAAACGTATTAACAAGTGCATTATTATCAGCAACAATCTTAGGTGCAGGCTTAGCAGTATCAGGTAGCGTAAACGCTGCTGATATGACACCTGCAACAACAACAACTGGTGTTCAATTTAAAGCTGGCGATGAAGGACAAGTTATCCCTCCAGTTGACCCAACAGATCCAACAAAACCAACAGAACCTGGGGATAACGGTAATACTGGTAACAGTGGTAATCTTGCTATTATCTATGCTACTAAAGCAATTAGTTTTGGTACTGAAAATGAAATTACGGCAAATACGGTTAACTTAACGTCTGATACAGATGTTGCAGTTGAAGTTGGTGATGTTCGTGGAACAAATGCTGGTTGGACTTTATCAGTAAGTTCTAAGCAATTAGCTAACGCTGATGAATCAGAAAAACTTGGCGGCGCTGCAATTAGTTTAGGCGCAGGTGCTGTTTCAGTTGGTAATGGTTCTACAGCTAACCATGCAGTGTCATCAGCAATTGCTGATACAACAACTTCTGGGGTTGTTCTTGGTGCTACAGCAGACGCTGGTGCAGGTATTAACGTTGATAACATTAAAAAAGAAAATGTTAAATTAACAATTCCAGCTGGCGTTGCTAAAGCAGATATCGCGTATGCTTCAACGTTAACATGGACTTTATCAGATACACCAGCTGTTTAATTATTTACAATAAAAAAGATAGAATTATGGGGGATTAGATTATGAAAAAAGGTTTAACAAGTGCATTATTAGCAGCAACAATTTTAGGTGCAGGTTTAGCAGTTTCAAGTCATGTAAATGCAGCAACACTTGCTCAAGGTGCATCAACTGATGCTAGTGTTTCGTTTAAGGCTGGCGATGAAGGACAAGTAATCCCTCCAGTTAACCCAACAAACCCAACAGACCCAACAGATCCTGGTGATGGTGGTGGAACTGGTAATAGTGGTAACCTTGCTATTGTCTACGCTACAAAAACAGTAGACTTTGGTTCAGATATTGAAATTCCTACAAAAGCATTGACTGTTAAATCAGCAAAAGATCTTGCTATTGAAGTTGGGGATGTTCGTGGAACAAATGCTGGTTGGGCACTTTCTGTTCAAGCTGACCAATTTAAGAGTGGTAGTGATGAATTAACTGGTGCTGTTCTTTCAACAGGCAAAGGTAAAGTAGTTGTTGCTGAAGCAACAACTGGAACAACTACAGCTGTTTCAAATGCTGTTACAGATTTAACAACAGCTGGCGTTGCTTTAAATGCTGTTAAAGATACTGGTAGTGGTGTTACTGTTGATACACTTGCAGCTGGAGACATTTCATTAACTGTCCCTGCTGGTGTTGCTAAAGCAGAAGCTTACTCAACAAAAATGAACTGGACACTTTCTGACGTACCTGCTTAAATAAGTTGTTTAAAAAGCATTATATGGTGGCAATCACTATATAATGCTTTTTAACAAGAATCTTTAAAGTATTCCTTGGGGGAGGTTAGTCTCATGAAGAAAAAGATTATGATTATAGCAATGTTACTTTTGGGAGTTGTCATGCTGAATACTAATCAAATGGTTAGTGCGGCAACAACCGAAGCCGGTTCTACGAATGTGACTATCGGTTTTAAAGAGAATACCAAAGTGACACAACCAACTAGTGTACCTGAAAGAAAAACGACTGTTAATCCTGAAAAAGACATAAAAGGCTCAGTATCATCTGTAGGTGGTATTTTACCACAGACAAATGAAGAAAAATCTGTGATGGTTGTCTTAGTAGGATTCGTTCTAATATTAGGAGCACTACTATTATTCTTTATTAAAAAGGATAAAAAAGAAAATAAAGGTTAAAGAAAAGATAAATCAGAATAATCTGATTTATCTTTTTTATTATCTTCTAACTAAAAAAGGTCTTAAGTATTTGTGAATAAATATGTTAAAATTTATAAATAGCGTTTTAAGTAAACATTTAGGAGTGAATTATTTTGGATAATCAAGTTGTTGAAGGACAAACCATTTCATTTGATGATATTAGATATGGATTAACTTACCATAATTGTACGATTGAGGCTTCTTTTGAGACAGTACGAGTTGATTCAGTCACTTTTGATCATTGTACCTTTGAACAAACTGACTTTGTGCGTAGCGAATGGTTAGATACTGTAATTGATCATTGTGAGTTTTTGAACGCAGAATTTAATGAAAGTTATTTTTTTAGAACTGAAATTAAAAGCTGTCGGATGATGGGGTGTGACTTTTCTAATCGTACTGTTTTTAAAGAAACGACATTTAGAGATTGTCAGTTAAGCTATTCTAATTTTAGTGTCGCTAATTTCCAAGAAGTTGAATTTAGACGTTGTGATTTAAAAGAAACCAGTTTTCAAGCGGTTGAAATCAAGAAGAAATTAACATTCCCTGAAAGTAATATTGAAGGTTGCGATTTTATTGAGACCAACATGAAGTCTGTGGATTTCTCTGAGAGTGAATTTGAAACAGTTATACTGGATCCTAAGCTGGTTCGTGGATTAACGATTAATGCTTACCAGGCAACAATTTTAGTTGCTTTATTAGGTATTAAATTGAAGTGAGCTTACAATATTGTAAGCTTACTTTTTTATTTAATGATACATTATAGCTGACGAATACTGGTATACCAATTGGCATACAGGATTAAATAACTATTACCTGAAAAGGACCCTAAAACCATCAAATAATGAGCGTTTATAAGAAATTTATGGATAATATTAATTCTATTTAAGCGTATACTATAAGTAATAAAGATAGAGAATGGGGTGCGGGTTATGGGGATTAATCATAAAAAAATAAATTTATTAGTGTTTGTTTTAGCGGCGACTTTCTTAGCTACTTTTTCAAGTGTGTCGGCAGAAACAGATTATAATTATGCAATACAGACCGCGCCAAGTGGGATCACTTTGAATGGTATATTTCAACGCGGAACTGGGGCTGGTGTATCTGAAGTTAGTAAAACAGTTAATTTAACGTCTGGAAATGTCATAACAACGGATGCAAATGCTGCTACAAAATCGGTCGTAACAATTACTGATAATAAAGATCAAAAGGCAGCTGTTTGGTCAACTGATGGTAATACATTCGATTTGAACAAAGATTCAACAGCGTCAATGTGGGTATATCTTGGTAATGGAGGCGCTGCAGCCGGAGATGGTATGGCATTAGTATTACAAAATGATGCTAAAGGAAATGCAGCTATTTCAACTGGTAGTGGTGAAACATTAGGTGTTTGGGCTAATGATATACTACCTGAGGGTATTTTTGGAACAACATCAGGTTATAGTGATGTTTCGAAACTAGTTAAAACAGGGATACAAAACAGTTGGGCGTTAGAGTTCGATACCTTTAATAATGGGGGTCAAACTTCCGGGAATAGCTTTGATTATACTGCTGTCACAGGTAATCACATAGCTAGTGGTTATCCTGCAGATACTAATAGTTATACACGGGATAGTAAAGACTCGGGTTTTTTTCCAATACACACCGCCTATTTTTACTATCAAAATCACCTTGGGTTAATTGATTACGGAGCAAATCTATCTAACGCGTTATGGCATCATTTGACGTTGAAATATTCTGCTGGAACGAGTACAACAGGCTCTATGACTTACACAATTGATGATAAAAATCCAAAAACAAATGTTATGACAACAGGTAAGAGCGCGACTGTGTCAATTGATAAGGCTAAATTCAATTCGAATGGCGCAGTTCGTTGGGGATTTACTGGATCAACGGGTGGTAGTTATGAAACTAACTTGATAATGTTTGAAAAAGTTCCAGGTTTAGTTGATGCAACTGCAACTCAGACAGTAACAGATACAACTCAAAAAAATAAAGATGTTACTAATGATGGTCTAGTACACTCTGGAGATTCATTAGATTTTGTAACAAATTTAAAATATTTAGGTGGTAAACAAGATTGGAAAACAATTAGTGCTGGCTTGAAGGTTCCCAATAATGTGACGTTAAAAACGGGAACAATTACTTATTCAGGGGCAGCAACGGACTCAGAAACCATTGATTTAACAAAGATGTCAAATGGGGCAATTGTTAAGGTCCTTAAGAATGATTTATCAACAGCTAAGTATTCAAGTGCAAAAGTAACACTTACAGGAACTGCTGACAAAGTTGCAGCCGATACAGTTGTTAATAGTCCAGTAAGTGAATTTTCTGGATCTAATGCGGTTATCCAATCAAATGCAGCCAAATTCACAATTGGAGGCACACGAACATTAACGATATCAGGAATTAATGACATCAAGGTTAATCAAAATGAAGCAGCAACTATTGCCGGAACAGTAGTTTCAAGTCTTGGGGGAACTTTCCCAGCAGGAACGACAACTGCAGCAATTAAAGTCAATGGTAGTTACTCAGTATCAGCTAACGTCGGAACAGACGGTAAATTTAGTGTTAGCGTTCCAAGTAGTCAATTAAAGGTTGGTAAAAACCCATATACTGTGATGGCAACTGATCAATATGGGAACCAAACAACGTCATATACGGCTGATATTATTGTGAACTCTAATAAACCAACGTTTACTTTAGATGATAGTGGTACAACAGTGAATGCGCCTTATTCTTTGAGTTACCATGAGTCTGATGATAGTGCAACCATTAAAACGTACTATCAAGAAGGGTCAAATGCACCTGTTTTAATGGAAACATATGATAACGTAAAAGCTGGTCAGGACCATTCTGGAACTTACAAATTACCAGATAACTTAGCAATTGGTAGTCATGTTTTAACTGTTTATGCTGTCGATACAGACGGTAATAAATCTGACGTGAAAACTATTACTGTCGTTGTTTCAGGTAAAATGGGACTAACAACTAACGGTAGTTTAAATTTTGGGACAACTAAAATTCCAGGAAAAACGACAATATTACCTCGTCAAACTGATTTTTCTGTAGCATTAGAAACATCATTACCTGGGACTTGGCAGTTGTCAGTTTCAGCAAGTGATCTTACTTCAGATAGTAATACAATTAAAGATGCGATTGTGTATCGAGCAACAGCCGGAGATAAGGCTCAAGTTTTAGGTTCGGCAAGTCTTGAAATTTTGTCAGGAACATCAACGACAAAAACGACAACCGTACCATGGGACAAAGATGCGGGTGTTTTGGTTAAAGCAGATCCAAGTGAAATCCATCGCGGTTCATATACAGCCCAGGTAAAATGGGTATTAAGTAACACACCACCTGCATAAAAAATAAAGGAGAGACACTAAACTTTTTAGTGTCTCTCCTTTATTTTTAAATTTCTTTCGTTAAAGCAATGATTTTATTCACGGTATCATCTAAAAATTGAATTGTTTGATTGAGAGGTTCATCCGTAGTGATATCAACGCCTGCAACTTTAGCTGCTTCAATTGGGGCTAATTCGCCACCTAATTTTAAGAAGGCAAGCCAAGCTTCTGTCGTATTTTCTGGATCTTTCAATAAGTTCAAGTGTGCTTGTGTTGAAATGGCAAGACCTGCTGAATATGTGTATGAATAGAGGCCCATGTAATAGTGTGATTGGCGCATCCAAGTTAGTTCAGCACCGTCATTTATTTCAACATCTGGTCCCCAGAATGCTTCAAGGACATGACGTTTAATTTCACTTAATTGATCACCATCAAATCCTTGTCCAGCGTCAATGAGTTGATAAACTTCACGTTGGTAAGCTGCTTCAAGTAAATGGGTCACAAAGTTATGGAAATAAGTATTCGTTAACATTTTTGAATAAGCAAAACGTTTTAAGCGAGGTTCACTTGATTGATTTTCAATTGAACTTGTTAGTAATAGTTCATTGAATGTAGAAGGCGCTTCAACCAAATAAGTAGAAGGTTCACTACCCAAAATTGATTGGTTATCCTGTGTTAAAATGGCTTGCCCTGCATGACCGAGCTCATGAATTAAAGTATAGACATCGGCTAATTCGTTCGTCCATGACATTAAAATATAAGGATGTTTGCCATAAGGAGTTGTTTCAAAGCCACCCGTTTCCTTACCAATATTTTGTGGAAAATCAACCCAACGTTCTGGGAATGAACGAGCAACCATGGCTTGATAGTCAGATCCAAGTGGCGCAACTGCATCGTTGACATATTTCTTAGCTTCTTCAATTGAAACTTCTGGTGCGAAATCAGGATCTAAATCGATTTGTAAATCAGCAAAGGTCATTTTATCTAAACCGCGAACTTCTTTGACATGTGCAGCGTATTTTTGCATAACAGGTGCTAATTTAGTCATGATTGTATCAATTTGACGATTGAATAATGAACGGTCAACTTCTTGTTCTGCTAATAAGTAATCAAAAACTGAATGATAGCCACGTAAAGTAGCAATTCTTTTCTCCATAGATACTTGATTATAATAGTTAGCCGCAATTGTATGCTTATAATGATTTAATGTTGTTGAGAAGCTTTTAAATGCTGCATGACGAATAGCTGCGTCTGGATTGTATTGGTACGTATTTTCATATAAAACAAATGACATTGGATATGTCACACCATTTACTTCAAAATCAGAAAAGTCCATATCAGCTGCTCGAGTTTGACCGTAAACTGATTCTGGTGCAGAAAAATTAGGTTGGAAGGTCGCAAGGACTTGTTCAACCTCAGGACTTAACTGGAATTCTTTTTGTTTCTTTAATTGACGAATATAAGCTTTTAATTTTGGATTTGTTGCAACAACGTCGTCCAATAATTTAACTGGATTTTCTAGTAATTCAATATCAAAGAAAACCAGTTTTGTCGTAATTTCGGCAGAAAGTGCTTCAAAATCGCGCATTAACTGATTGGCTGTTGCATCAGTAATATCAACTGCTTGCTGTAAAAATGCATAATGTTCAATATGTGATAAGCGAGTGTAAATATCTTCCAAGTCATTGAAGGCGGTACTAATTGGAGCTAGTTCTCCTAAATGGCTATGGTAAGTAGAAACAAAGGTTTGAACGAGGTCACGAACTAAATCGATATCCGTCTGGAATGCAAGATCATTTGGATAAATGGCTGTTAAATCCCATGTTAGTGCTTCAGGTACTTCATTTCTATTAACTAGTTGGTGAGTTTTTGTCATAATCGTAACCTCCTAATGTTTGTATGGTTAGTATTGTATCATTATATAGAATTAAATGAGTAAAAAAGGATTATAATATAATTTTTTGATAATCTTCGATTAGTACAAGTCAAATTAGTGGTTTAATGCATGGTTATTTGAGATTATGAATTAAATAAAAGGAGGTAGAATAAATGAAAAAAATAATTGTATTAATTATCGCTATTCTATTAGTTGGCGGCGGGTACTTATACTATAGGACTAATTACTCAACTCAGGATTACTACACACAGATAACAGAAACAGGTAAAAAAGTGGTTAAAAAGGATCAAAATGGAAAAACGTATGCCGATTATAGCTATAATCAAATGGCTTATAATACTAAAAATGAAGCTAAGAAATTAACGTTTAATGGGAATAAAGAAAGACCGTTACGTCAAGGCGCCTATTTAAAATTAGCCTATAATGAAAAAAAAGGTGTTATTTCATGGGAAGAAGTTTCAAAAAAAGATCTACCTGTAAAATTAAAATAGAACCCAAAAAAAAAGACTGTAATGAAGAGGATAGTTATCTTCATTACAGTCTTTTGTTATTTAAAAATAACTATCTCTTAGGAATAGCTATTTTATTCGTGAGGGCATTATTTTGAGTATTTCTCGATTAAATCATCTAAGACAAGTAAGTCTTCTGCTTCGTAACGTTTACGGTAAGCAGCGATTTCTTCAGCTGAGAAATGTTTTGGATCGACAGCTAAATCTTCAACAGGGATGGCACGGTCGTCAGTGATTTTAACATCAATAACAACAGGACCTTCTGCTTTTATAGCTGTTTCAAATGCGGCAACTAATTCGTCATGTGTAGAAACTGAGATACCAAGCGTACCCATAGCGCTTCCGACTTGTGCCCAATCTGCGTCATTGAAATCAATACCATAGAATGGTTGACCTTCATCTTCTTGTTCATCTTGAATGAAACCAAAATGTTGGTTAGAGAAGACAATATTAATGACATGTTGTTTGTATTTTACTTGTGTTAATAAATCTTGAACAATCATAGCAAATGCGCCATCACCGACAAGGTTAAAGACTTGACGGTCAGGGAAGGCTGATTTAGCAGCAATTGCTGCACCCATACCATAACCCATTGTTGCAAATAAGGCAGATGTTGTGAATTTTTGTTTAGGATTCATATCTAAGTAACGTAAGCTATTCATTGTAACATTACCAACATCAACTGCGAAAATGTCATCGCCTGTGGCATGTTTGTTGATTTCTTTAAAGACAGAAGCAGGTTGAAGTGGTGTTGTTGTCTTGTCCTCAAATTTCTTGAGGTAAGTACGCCAGTTAGCCATATCTTCAATAGTTGCATCGAAGAATGGACGACTTTCAACAGGAGCACCAGCTAATTCAACAAAGCGAGCTAATGTTTTCTTAGCATCACTGAGTAAAGCGACATCAACTGCATGACGTTTACCAATTTTTGATGCATCAATATCGATTTGGATAAATTTCATATCGGGTTTTAAGACTTTTTTAGTTTGTGAGAAAGGTAAATCAGCTCCTACAAAGACAACTAAGTCAGCGGCAGCAATTGCTTCATCAGCAGGTTTTGTTGCAACTCGGTAAGTTGACCCTAAGTTAGCACGATAACTATCAGGAACAGTTCCTTTATTGATAGCTGTAATAATTACAGGCATTTTAAAATGTTCAGAGAAAGCAATTACTTCATCAGTAGCACCTTTTGTACCAATACCAGCGAATAAAACAGGTTGTTTAGCTTCTTTAATAAGTGCTAAAGCCTCTTTAATTTTTGAATCATTTGGTTCAGGTAAAATAGGTGTTGTGTAATTGTGACCTGAAGCGTAATAACTGTCAGCGTCGATATCCATCCAACCAAAGTCATTTGGAATTGTAACAACTGCTACACCTTTGTATTGGTAAGCTGTTCTGATAGCTTGATCAATTACACGAGGTAAGCTTTCTGGAGTCATAACTGTTCTATTATAGACAGAAACGTCAGCAAACATTGGATTTTCGTTCATTTCTTGGAATGAATCCATGTTCATTGCAGATGAAGCAACCTGACCGATTAAAGCAAGAACAGGAACATGGTCTTGTTGTGCGTCATATAAACCATTGAATAAATGTGTTGCCCCAGGACCTGCTGAACCAAAGACAACCCCAACTTTACCAGTTAGTTTTGCTTCAGCGGCAGCAGCAAGTGCCCCAACTTCTTCATGACGTACTTGAACGTAATTAATGTTTTCTTTTTCTGATTCAAGAGCACGCATTGTTGTATTGAATGATCCACCGGGTAACCCATAGACATTTTCAACTTTCCAATCCTGTAATACCTTTAACATTGCAATTGATGCTTTAATTTTTTCTGACATAATATAAATCCCCACTTTCATTTAAATAACAAAGTATCTTGTACCATCTATTATTACACTTTATGGTACCGTTTACAAATGAAATGTATGAATAAAATAAATTTTTTTTACGGACCTATTTTCTATATGAAATTTAATCAATATAAATAAAAAAGCATCATCAGAAGTTGCCTTCTTGATGATGCGAGTAGTGTATAGGTCATTATTTTCGAGTTGTGTTAATTGTTGAATTTGTTAATAAAGTATTGCCCGTTTCTGCTTTAACTAAATCTAAGGCAGATCTAAGTTTATCGGTAATACGTTGCTTCTCTGGTGTATCAGCGACTTCAAAAGCTTCACCGTTAATCATGGTTCCAGTTCCTTGTAGGTGATCAGATTTTGAATGGTGCGTGGCAACACGATAGCTAGTTCCTAGAGTCACTAAATCATCAAATGATAAATCTGTTTTCAATTGAGAAGACATCGTGTCTAAGAATTTTTGATTTAATAAGTTTTGTAAGTTTGTACTCTGTAAGGCAACAGACATGATAATCTGGCGTTGACGTTTTTGACGGCCATAATCACCAAGTGGATCCTCATGACGCATTCGGGCATAAGATAATGCATCTGCACCATTAACATGAGTTTTAACACCTTTTTTAAAGTGTGCACCTTGATAGGTGAACGATAGTGGTGGTGTGACATCAACGCCACCAACCGCATTAACTAATGTTTCGAGTCCGCCCATATTAATGGTTGCATAGAAATCAATAGGGACGTTCAAATATTTCTCGACTGTTTTAACAGCAGAAGCAGGACCACCATAAGCATAGGCAGAATTTAATTTACTTGGGAATTCTGATTCATAACCAGAAACCGCAACTTCTGCATCTCGGGGTAAACTGACTAACGTCATTGATTCCGTTTTAGGATTTAAAGTTGCGACAATTAAGGTATCTGTTCGACCGCCAACTTTTGCACGGCCTAACGCACCATCATCGGTTCCTAAAAGGAGAATTGAAATTGGATAGCCTGATTTTAAGACTGAAGAAACGTTTCTAGCTTTAGCGACTTTTGTCGGCGTATAAATTGAATCAGCTGCTTTTTTTGCGTTTGCGTAAGCTCTGTATGCATAAATACCGCCACCGACCAAAAGTAAGAGCAATAAAAGAAGAATTAAACGACGACGTTTTTTATTTGGTTTTTTCTTACCATTTTTTGGCAACGATGAGTGACGATTTTTACTTGGATTAGAAGTGGAATCTGCAATTGATTCCTGCTGATATAGTTCTCTACGAGTAGGCATAAATATAAAATTCCCTCCAATTAGTAATGACTAAATTATTTCTTATCAGTTCATTGTTCTTCAATTGCGTCTACCTGAGTCGTCGTATGTTTAACATTAAACCAATCAATGTAGTTACGTTTAAACTCAATAATCTTAAATTCAAAAGCATCAAACTTGATGACATCATTTAATTTAACTTTATGATTTTCGAGAATGAAACCTGCTAATGTAACACTTTCAGATGCTTTCATCGCTTTATTTTTAAATTTAAAGAAGCGTTCGAAATCATATAAAGTCGTTTTACCACTAATATTATATGAACCATCATCATTTTTGATAATGTATTCACTTGAAACGTCATCAATTTCATCTTTAACCGTTCCAAATAATTCTTCATAAATATCTTTATCCGTTACAATACCACTTGTACCACCATATTCATCAAGGACAACAACGATAGGTGTTTGTTTACTAATCATTTGGCTTAATAATGTTCTAATAGGTGTTGTTTCTGGTACTGTAATAATTGTTCTAAGTAGTTTACTAATTAAGACAGTATCATCAATCTCAGCTTGTCTAACTAAATCGTAGATATAGACGTAACCAAGAATTTTATCTTTATCATTGTTAGCAACTACTGGAAAACGGCTATAACCCTGATGTAAATAATCTTTAACGACATCGTGCACAGTATCTGTAATATCTACGACATAAAGACTTGTTCGATCGACCATAATATCTTTAGCAATTTTGTCATTTAAATCAAAGGCACGTTGCATATAGACATAATCATCTCTATCTAATTCACCACCTGAAACGGCATTTTGAGATAAAGATAAAATTTCTTTTTGAGTAAAAACTTCACTATTTTCATCAGTTGGCGTAATACCAATCATTTTAGCAACACGTGTTGCTGAGTTATTTAATAACCAAACTAATGGGTAAAAGGCAAGATGAAAGTAGCGTAATGGTGTTATAACAACCATTAAAACTTGAACGGGCATATCGATACTTAAGTTTTTAGGCACAATTTCTGTGTAAACCACTTCAACGTAAGTAAGGATTAAAACCCCGATAATTGCGCCAATGATATTTAACCCTGATTCAGAAGCAAAATGGAATAGTTTAAGCACATCTACAAGTAAAAATTCAATGGTTTTTTCACCAACCCAACCCAGAATAATACCAGCAACACTGACACCAACCTGTGTTGTTGAAAGGTATTCATTCAAATGGTTAAGCATTTTTAATGCTCTTTCTTGTTTTTTTCGATTTCCAATACCTGCTTCGATATCAGCTTCGATGGCACTTGGACGTGCTTGGACAAGTGCAAATTCTGCGGCAACGAAGAATGCTGCTGCAAATAATGTCACAAAGATAACAATCAAATTGATGATAACTGTACCGCTAGACAATTTTTGTGTCCCCCATAATTAAGTTATATTTTTAAGTTCGTATCTGTCTATTTTACCATTAAACATAAGGATTGTCGTTTAGTCTGAAGGAACAATTCAGATAATCTTAAACTTTTTACTTAGAGCATAGTAATTTAAGTGTAAATTCATTATAATAGAACTATAAAGAAAAAATACAGATTAATAACGGAGGCTATCATGTCGGGTCAATTCGCAAAAGGTCAATTAAAATTATTTGCACTTAATTCTAACGTTGAATTAGCGGAGAAGGTGGCTAAGGTTTTAAATACTAGTCTTTCTACAGCATCCGTGAAACATTTCAGTGATGGCGAAATTCAAATCAACATTGATGAAAGTATTCGTGGCGCAGATGTTTATGTTATCCAATCAATCTCAAATCCAGTAAATGAAAATTTACTGGAACTTTTGATTATGGTTGATGCGTTACGTCGTGCAAGTGCGGGTACAATTAACGTTGTAATGCCTTATTATGGTTATGCACGTTCAGATCGTAAAGCACGTTCACGTGAACCTATTACAGCTAAGTTAGTTGCAAACTTTATTCAATTAGCCGGTGTTTCTCGTGTAATTACACTTGATTTACATGCCGCTCAATTACAAGGATTCTTTAACATTCCAGTTGATCATTTAGTTTCTTTAGAAATCCAAGCTAAATACTTCATTGAAAATGGGATTACAGATGATGTTGTTGTGATTTCACCTGATCATAATAGTGTTAAAGGTGCTCGTAATATGGCTGAAAAGCTCAAAGCACAAATTGCTATTGTTGATAAACGTGGATCTGATTTTGCTGATAATATTGCAGCAACATCAATTATTGGCGATGTAAAAGGGCGTCGTTGTATCATTATTGATGATATGATTGATACAGGGACAATGATGACTGATGCAGCGCGTGCACTTAAAGCTGCTGGTGCAACAGATATTTATGCTTGTGCAACACATGCTGTGATGTCAAAAGGTGCGATTGAAGCTTTATCTGATGACAATATTAAACAAGTGATTGTAACAGATAGTATCGTTGTTCCAGAAGCTGACAAGCTCGATAAACTTGTGCGCTTATCAGTTGCCGACTTGTTTGGCCAAGCAATTGATTTAATTCATAAGAATCGCTCAGTTGATAAACTATTTACAGAAAAAGATTAAATTAAAATGAACCGCTGGTTAAATCACCTTTGTGATTTGTCCAGCGGTTTTTATGTGTTCTTAAAAAAATATAACAGCTAAATATGGTATATTATTAGGTAATGATAACGAGTTAGCGGTATGAAAAGGGGAGTTAAAATGAGTTTAAAATTTGTCCTAGGAAAAGCTAGTAAAGACCATCAAGCAAGCCTTGTTGCACAATTAAAAGCAGCGCAAACGACTGATTCAACGGCATCTTTTTTTTATCTTGTTCCCAATCATATTAAGTTCGAAGCAGAAGTTAGTATCCTTGAAGCATTAGGTAAAGACAAACTTGTCGAACAAAATATTTTTGCACAATCGAACGTCCAAGTCTTTTCGTTTACTCGATTAGCTTGGTTCTTTTTGAAGAATACACCCTATTATCAGATTCCTCGTTTATCTCAGTCTGGATTAAATATGTTAGTTTATCAATTAATTTCGGAACATGAAGATGAATTAACAATATTTCGTGGTGAAAGGACCCAAACTGGGTTTATTTCACAACTAGTCAGCCAACTGAAAGAATTAAAAGTTGGTTGTGTGACAGTTGATGATTTAACTCGGATTGCTGAATCTTTCCCAACGACTGGGGACTTAGGTGCTAAATTAGATGATTTACAAATTATCTATCGCGCATTTGATGCTGCGATGGCTGACCGATATATTGAAAATAATGATTTATTAGCAGAGTTGAGTCGTTATTTAACAGATGACGTTTTGAAGACGAGTTATTTTTATATTGACCATTTTTCTCAATTTACAGCACAAGAGCAGGAGCTCGTGAACGCACTGATTAAGGGTGCGAAACAGATTACAATTGGCTTAGTCTTAGATAAAGGCAATGCACATGAAGTTGCTGAAAAATCTGACTTATTTTATAAATCAAGCCGGATGTATGTTAATTTGATTGAAAAAGCACATCAAGCTCAGATTCCAGTGCTAACGGATAGTTATGCTGAAACCAAAGTTAACCAGAATCCCGACTTATCTCGTCTGGAAGATTTTTGGATTGACTCTAGACGGTTAGTTAAAACAAAATCAGAAAGGTTAGAAAATTCAGATTCTATTCAACTTTTTGAAGCCGATAGTCGGTATATTGAAATTCGACAAGTGGCGACAAAAATTCGCCAGTTAGTTGCAACTAAGGAGTATCGTTATCGAGATTTTATGATTTTAACGCGGCATTTAGATAGCTACGAAACGGTTATTCCACCGGTTTTTAAAGAATTTAAAATACCTTATTTTAACGATTTACAACACGCAATGGCTGACCATCCCTTAGTCGAGTTACTGGCAGCGTTATTTGAGGTGAAAGAAAAGCATTATCAATATGGCGCAATGATGCGCTTATTAAAAACTGAATTATTAATACCACAAATAGAAAATCATGCTATGCCAATTGAACAGTACCGTAGTGCTGTTGATTTAACAGAAAATATGGTTTTAAAATACGGTTTTTCTGGTTCTCAGTGGCTACGTGAAGATGATTGGACGTTCTACCGGTTTGATTTTACGGATGCAGATGAGCAACAGACGGATAAGGACCAAAGTATCACAGTACAAATTAATCAAATTAGACATTTTGTTAAAGACGTTTTACCAGGATTCTTCAATCAACTAGATCAGGCGACAACCGGTGAAGAGGGGGCAAAGCTAATTTATCAGTTTCTTGTTGAACAAGGTGTGACACAACGCTTGTTAAGTTGGCGAGACCGCTATTTAGCTGCTGGAAACATCTCACAATCAGAAGAACCAGAACAAACTTGGCAAACATTTGTTGGGATGTTAGATGAATATGTTGAAACATTGGGAACTAAAATGTTCAATACCGCTGACTTCATGGCCTTGATTCAAGCGGGATTTGAAGGGGCAAGTTACTCACAAGTGCCATCAACATTAGATCAGGTCGTTATTTCTGAATCAGGGATGGTTCAAATGAACAACCGAAAGATTACCTTTATGATTGGATCAACTGATATGGTGATGCCAGAACAAGTTAGTCAGACACAATTATTAACAGATGATGATCGGGCGAAAATGGCTAATCTATTAACTGATGATCAATACTTAGCCGATTCGGCTATTAGTCAAATGGCCGCTGAACCCTTTTTGAATTATCTCGGATTTTTAGGACCACGCGAACAATTGATTTTTTCATATCCAAGTGGCAACGATGGCGAAAAGAATTTAAATCCATCGCCTTATTTAATGATGATTAAAGAACACTTCAATTTATCAGTTCAACATTTAGCTGCTAATCCTGAATTAACAGAACAATCAGTCCTTGATTTTATCGGAACAAAACGTAGTACATTATCATCATTGGTTGTAGCTAGTCGACTTGCCAAAACAACTGCAGTATCCATGCCTAGTGCTTGGTTGTATGTGTTACGTCAACTGTCGGCTGACCCAGAAATGGGACCATTAACGAAACAATTATTAGGAAGCTTAGCGTATAAAAATATACCGGTTAAGTTGACGCCGGAAATTATAACTGATTTATATGGAACACAAATGAATACTTCAATTTCAAAACTAGAAACTTTCTATCGTAATCCATTTGAATATTTTTTACAATATGGGTTGAAATTGAAAGAACGAGACATTTTCGAGCTGTCTCCTGCAAGTACTGGTGAGTTTTTCCATATGGGGTTGGATGAGTTGATGAAAGTTGTGACTGAATCAAACCAAGTCTATGCCAATGTACCCAAAGAACAACTAGATGAATATTTGAATGTAATTTTAAAAGATATGCGCGAGTTACCTCAGTTCCAAATTCTTGGTAGTTCAAGTCGAATGGGCTATATTGCTAAACAATTAAGTCTTCTATTAAAACAAGTGACGCATGCCATGTGGCAACAAGGGCAACAAACAAAGATGAAGCCACTGAAAACAGAAGTTTTATTTGGTCATGTCGGTGCTGAGTCAGGTTTGAAAGCCCTAGCTTATAAGTTACCTGGCGGCCATTCAGTTAAAGTCCGCGGTAAAATTGATCGAATTGATTATATGAAGGTTGATTCAAAACAATATCTTGGAATCGTCGATTACAAATCAGGGATTCGAAAGTTTGATTTTAGTGATGCTTTCTATGGATTATCAATGCAAATGTTAACTTACTTGCAAGCATTGATTGAGAATGCAGAGGTAATTGCACCAAATACTGGACTGAAAACTTCGGCAGCTGGTGCAGTTTACATGCACTTACAAAATCCTAAGCTGAAAATTGAAGATGTACAGAAAAAAGGATTGGATAATACGTTGTTGAAAGCAAACCAAATGGATGGGCTATTATTGGAAGATGAGCAGTTACTGAGCCATTTAGATACTGATTTTGAAGACGAATCAACAGGGTTTTCATTAATCTATCCATTTAGAAAAACGAAAAAAGGGTTCACATCACCATCAGCTCGTTCAAAAAAATTGATTTCACAATCAGATTTAGATTTCTTGTTGGTACACAATAAACAATTAATTATTGATGCGGCAACAGATATTTTCGAAGGGATAATCGATTTAAGTCCGGCTAGATGGAACGCTAAAAAAACAGCCCTACAATATTCACCATATAAATCAATATTCCAATTTGATGCGATGTTACCCGAAAATAATTACCATGAAATAAGTAAATTAAGCTGGGAAGAAATTGAAAAACGGATTATAGACGGGGAGGCCGACAGTAATGAGTAAGTTTACATTTACACCAAATCAACAACGTGCTATCGATGAAAGTGGGACTAATATTCTTGTATCAGCCTCTGCCGGTTCCGGTAAAACACGAGTTTTAGTTGAACGCGTCATTCAAAAAATATTAACGGGAACAGCTATTGATGACTTATTAGTTGTTACGTTTACAGACGCTGCAGCTAAAGAAATGCGTCAACGGATTCAGGTGGCACTTCAAAAGGCAATCAATGAAGCAGACAATCATGAACAAAAACAACATTTAATGGATCAATTAATGCGCTTGCCAGTTGCAAATATTAGTACATTTGATGCATTTTGTCTCCAATTAATTAAACGCTACTATTATGTGATTGATTTGGATCCCGTTTTTAGAATGTTAACAGATATGACTGAGGCGGCTTTATTAAGAGAGAGTGTCTGGGAAGACGTCCGGGAAATGTTGTATGCCAAAGACGATGTCGACTTTGAGAGATTAACACAAAATTTTTCAAATGATCGAAATGATGATGGTTTATCTGAGTTGGTTTTTAGCCTATTTACATTTGCGAGTTCGAAACCAGATCCTACCGGTTGGTTGGCTAGTTTGGCAGCAACTTATGATGTTGGCGATAATTTAATCAGTAGTTCGTTTTACCAAAAGAGTATTAAGCCATTAGTTCAAGCAAATTTAACGCAAATCCAGGCCGATTTAAAAACGGCTCTAGAACTATCAATTCAATTTGGGTTAGAGAAACATCAAGCAGTGACTGAAGAAGAAAGTCAGATGTTGTTAGCTGTTGTCCAATCTGTTGAAAACGATGGTTCTTGGAATCAAATTCGCGATAATATTCGTGGGTACGAATTGAAACGTGCGCCTAGTGTGCCAGCTAAAAATTTAGAAGATGACCAAGCTGTTGCTAAGGATCAAATTAAAGAATTAAAAGCTGGAATAAAAAAACGTTTAGCTAACTTATCAGAACAATTTTTTGTTTTAAATGAAACAGAAACACTGCATATCATGACAGAATCTAAGAAATTAGTTGAAAAATTAGTCAGTGTGATTGGCTTATTTAGTGATGCCTTCACCAAAGAGAAACGTCAAAGACATATACTTGATTTTAATGATTTGGAGCATTTAGCACTGGACATTTTAGCGAGTGATTCTGAATCTTCCGAGCAAACACAAGCTGCTCTACAAGGAAAATATGAAGAAGTTCTGGTAGATGAGTATCAGGATACTAATCAACTACAAGAAGCTATTTTGACAAGGGTAACCACGACTAATCCCGGTAATATGTTTATGGTGGGGGATGTAAAGCAGTCAATATATGGTTTTAGGCTGGCTGATCCTAGTTTGTTTTTAAGTAAATACCAAGCTTATAAAGAAACTGACAGTAATGGAAATCGAATTATCTTAGCTGAAAATTTTCGTTCTGTGAAGAATGTAACAGATGTGACTAACTTAATTTTTACCCAGATTATGGATGAAACCGTTGGACAAATGGCTTATGATAATGATGCTAAATTGGTTTTTGGGGCAAACTACTACCCAGATATTGAGCAAAAAGCAGAAGTGCTGATTTACGAATCTGATGAACCTGAATCTGCAGAAAGACCGGATGATGATAGTGAAGCAACGAATGATCAGTTTGAAATTGATGGTAAATCGGAAGGCCAAATTGCTTTAATTGGTCAACGGATTCAAGCGTTAATCGTAGATGAAACAGAGATTTTTGACCGTGATAAATCAGAAAAACGTCCCGTTGAATACCGAGATATTGCATTACTAGTCCCAACTCGTAAAAATAATTTGGTGATTATTGACCAATTTAAAAAAATGGGTATTCCAGTCGTTGTGAATGATGCGGAGAGCTATTTCCAAACAACTGAAATCAGAATTATGATGTCATTATTACGAATTATTGATAATCCCTATCAAGATATTCCATTGGTAAGTGTCCTACGGTCGCCAATTGTTGGATTAGATGAAAATCAACTGGCCTATTTACGGATTGGCAACCGAACAGATGATTACTATCAAGCGGTGTTAACTTTTTATCAAAATTTTGATACGTTTAAAGCAGGTAGCTTCGCAAAAACACTGTATAATAAAATTGAACGTTTCTTAACACAACTTTCGGGCTTTCGTGAAATCGCGCATGAAAATCAAATTGCGACCTTAATTTGGCAGATTTATCAGGATACTGGATTTCTTGATTATGTCGGGGGGATGCCAGCTGGAAGTCAGCGCCAAGCCAATTTACATGCGTTGTATAACCGAGCTCACGCTTACGAAAATAGTAGTTTTAAAGGTTTATTCCAGTTTGTGCGCTTCATTGAAAAAATGCAGGAACGCGATAAGGATTTAGCAGAAGCACCTGTACAAAATGTCGCAAATGCAGTGTCAGTCATGACAATTCATGGTAGTAAGGGACTTGAATTTCCAATGGTCTTCTTGGTTGACGCGACACACCAGTTTAATCAAATGGCGATGCGAAAACCTTATTTAATTGATGATCAGGCTGGATTAGGAATAACCTATTTAAATCCTGAAAATCGGACGATGGAAGATACGCTACAAAAAACAATTGTAAAATCAGCTGCTATTGCAAAATCAGAAGCGGAAGAAATGCGATTACTGTACGTAGCCTTAACGCGTGCGGAACAACGATTATTTATTGTGGGGGCTTACACAAATAAAAAAACGGCAATTAATCATTGGCAAAAGGCATTTCAAAGCCAACAATTAGTTTTAAATGCAACAGCTCGAAGTGGTATTAAAAATTTCATGGATTGGATTGGTATGGCGCTAGTTCGTCATCCTACTTTTGATATGTCACTATTATTGGATCCAGCAACATCATCACTACTATTAAGTGATGATGAAACGCAATTTAGCGTTAAATTTTATCAAAAAACCGACCTGAACCAGATGAGTAAAGTGAGTGAAGAAGTTTCTCAGACGGATTGGTTAGAAACAATCACGGGTGAGATGCCTGAGACGTTTGAGGATATTGATGTTAATCAAATTGATCAAGTCTTAAATTTTCAGTATCCATTCGATAATTTAACTAAAACAACTGCTTACCAAGCTGTATCGGAAGTAAAACGTCTATTCGATGATCCAGCTAATCGCGAAATGAATCAGTTGAGTATTGAAGGACAAGGCAACCGATACGTTACGAGTGAACTTGCTGTACCGAAATTTATGCAGGGAGTTGCAGCACCAATGGGAAGTGATATTGGGAGTGCAACTCATCTCATTTTACAAGAATTAGATTTAACTAGTGAGATAACTTTAGCGATAATCCAAGCTAAAATTGAGCAATTAGTGACGGCAAAAGTAGTCACTAAAGAAGTTGCTACGTTAATTAATGGACAACACATTGCCAATTTCTTTCAAACGGATTTAGGCAAAGAAATTCTAACTATAGGTAACGATGTACAACGTGAAGCGCCATTCTCAATGTTACTACCTGCCAATGAGCTATTTCAAAAGGTTGAGTCAAATAAGGAAAAAGTTTTGATCCATGGAATTATCGATGGTTATTTTGTAAAAGATAATACGTTGGTGGTATTTGATTATAAGACTGATAAAGTTTCTAAAGACAATACAATAGAAGAAATAGAAAAATTGACAGCACGTTATCGTGGCCAATTGAACTTATATGGCGAAGCACTAGAGAATATGACTGGGTTGAAAGTTGCGCATAAATATCTGTATTTGCTGTCTATTAATCAAGTTGTTGAAGTTTAATAATTCGAAGATCTCATTTCAATGAGGTCTTTTTTTAATCAATGAAAAGAATAAGAAAATATTTTAAGCAATTTCAATACCACTTTGTGTTAAAAAAATAAAATAGCATTGTATATAACAAAACTTTTTTTATAAATTGGTATAGATAAGATTTTGTTGAATGAAACAAGCTATGGAAACGTAAAAAAACCCATCATATAGGTTGATAACTAATATCTATACGATTAAATGGTATAATTGTAAGCGAATACAAATTAATATTTTTAATAGTAATTCGTAATCGTTGTGCTATACTTAACAACATAGACGTTATGGAAACGATATTATTTTTAAGTGTTTCGTAACATTTTAAAATTAAATCAGATTACCTAGGAACAAAAGCAAAATGCTTAAGTTGTTTTTGAAATAATTTTTGCGTGTTTTTATATTATAAATGTAAGCGTTTTTCCGGAGTTCTTACAGTAATCTGATAAAAATTTAGGAGGTTTTAAAATGGTTGGAATTGTAATTGCAAGTCACGGTAAATTTTCCGAAGGCATCATGCAATCCGGTTCAATGATTTTTGGTGAACAAGAAAATGTTCAAGCTGTAACTTTCATGCCAAACGAAGGACCAGACGATTTAAAAGCTCATCTTGAAGCAGCAATTGCTACTTTTGATGATCCTGAAGAAGTCTTATTCTTAGTTGATTTATGGGGTGGATCACCATTTAATCAAGCAAACGGTTTGCTTGACGCTCATAAAGATAAATGGGCAATTGTTACAGGTTTAAACTTACCAATGTTAATTGAAGCCTACGCAGCACGCTTGTCAATGGATTCTGCACAAGAAATTGCTGCAAGTATTCTAAGCGAAGCAAAAGGTGGCGTTAAGATTAAGCCAGAAGATTTAGCACCAAAAGAAGCAGCTGTTGTTGCAACAAACAAACCTACTGGTTCAATTCCTGAAGGAACTGTAATCGGTGATGGTAAAATTAAATACGTTTTAACACGTATTGATTCACGTTTATTGCATGGACAAGTTGCTACAGCATGGTCTAAATCAGTTAAGCCTGACCGTATTATCGTTGTTTCTGATAATGTTGCTAAGGATACACTTCGTAAAAACTTAATTGAACAAGCTTCACCACCTGGTATTATTGCACATGTTGTGCCAATTGCTAAGATGATTGAAGTTTCAAAAGACCCTCGTTTTGGTGGAATGAAAGCATTACTTCTTTTTGAAAGTCCACAAGATGTGTTAACAGCAATTGAAGGCGGAATGAAATTTGACGAAGTTAACCTTGGTTCAATGGCTCATTCAGTTGGTAAAGTAGTTGTTAACAACGTATTATCAATGGGACAAGACGATGTTGATACTTTTGAAAAACTAGAAGATAAGGGCGTTAAATTTGATGTCCGTAAAGTACCTAACGATTCAAAAGAGAATATGGCTAACATTCTCAAAAAAGCTAAAGGTGAATTAGCAAAAGCTTAAACAACACAATAAAAGAAAATTAATTTAGGAGGCTTATTATGTCAGCTATATCAATGATTTTAGTAGTAATTATTGCCTTTCTAGCTGGTATGGGTGGAATTTTAGATGAATTCCAATTCCATCAACCACTAGTGGCATGTACATTAATCGGGTTAGTAACCGGTAATTTAACCGCCGGAATTGTTTTAGGTGGTACACTTCAAATGATCGCACTTGGTTGGGCTAATGTCGGGGCAGCTATTGCACCCGATGCTGCACTTGCTTCAGTTGCATCAGCAATTATTTTAGTATTAGGTGGACAAGGGATTAAAGGTGTTGGATCAGCTATCGCTATCGCCGTTCCCCTTGCCGTTGCCGGATTATTCTTAACAATGGTTGTTCGTACACTTGCTGTTCCTATTGTTCATGCAATGGATGCAGCAGCAGAACAAGGTAATATCCGTAAGCTAGAAATATGGCATGTTCTTGCTATTGGTATGCAAGGTATCCGTATTGCTATTCCAGCCGGAGCATTGCTCTTTATTCCAGCTGAAACAGTTAAAGGTTTCCTTGAATCAATGCCCGCATGGTTAACAGATGGTATGGCTATTGGTGGTGGTATGGTTGTTGCCGTTGGTTATGCACTTGTTATTAACATGATGGCTACAAAAGAAGTATGGCCATTCTTTATTCTTGGTTTCGTAGTCGCAGCTATTACTCAATTAACATTGATCGCTATTGGTGCTATCGGTGTTGCTCTTGCTCTTATTTACTTGAACCTTTCAAAAATGGGTGGTTCATCAAATGGTGGCGGTGGCAATAATACCGGTGATCCACTTGGCGAAATTCTAAACGATTATTAAACTGGAAGAAGGAGGAATATATTATGGCAGATAAAATTGAATTAACTAAAAAAGATCGATTGGCTGTAGCATGGCGTTCAACGTTTATTCAAGGTTCATGGAACTACGAACGTATGCAAAATGGTGGTTGGACATTCTCAATGATTCCAGCAATTAAAAAATTATACAAAACTAAAGAAGAACGTACGTCAGCAATGAAACGACACATGGAATTCTTTAACACTCATCCTTATCTTGCTTCACCAATCCTTGGTGTTACATTAGCACTTGAAGAAGAACGTGCTAATGGTGCCCCTATTGATGATGTTGCAATTCAAGGTGTTAAAGTTGGTATGATGGGTCCTTTGGCTGGTGTCGGTGATCCCGTATTCTGGTTTACTGTTCGTCCAATGTTAGGTGCTTTAGGTGCTTCATTGGCTATGGGTGGTAACATTATGGGACCAATCATTTTCTTCGTAGCTTGGAATATCATCCGTATGGGATTCATGTGGTATACACAAGAATTCGGTTATAGAGCTGGTTCTAAGATTTCTGAAGATATGTCAGGTGGCTTATTACAAGATGTTACTAAAGGTGCTTCGGTACTGGGAATGTTCGTTTTAGCCGCATTAGTAGAACGTTGGGTTTCAATCAAATTTACGCCAGTTATTTCAACAGTTAAGTTGGATAAAGGTGCTTATATTGATTTTGATAAACTCCAAGGTGGAAAAGGCATGCAAACAGCTATGCAACAAGCTAGCGACGGTTTAGCTCTTTCACCAAATAAAGTAACAACATTACAAAATAACTTGGATCAATTAATTCCAGGTTTAGCAGCATTATTATTAACATTCTTCTGTATGTGGTTACTTAAGAAAAAAGTTTCACCAATTCTTATCATTCTAGGTTTATTCATAGTTGGTATCGGTGGACACGTACTTGGAATTTTATAAAATTTCAAAAAAACTCAGGAATTTTCCTGGGTTTTTTTATATGGTTCAATGCAATTAATTAAGGTATAATAAGATAACGTCAAAAAACATTGGAGTCGAAATACTATGGTCCAGTCAATTAATACAAAGGTAGACTTAACAATCGATGCAACTGCTTTCACAGGTTTAACTGATTATGGTAAAATCATGATTGGCGATAAAGGGTTTGAATTTTATAATGACCGTGATGCACGCAAGTTTATCCAAATTCCATGGGATGAAGTTGATCAAGTTATCGCGTCTGTGATGTTTAAAGGACGATGGATTCCGAGATATGCAATTAAAACGAAGAAGAATGGGACATTTACTTTTGCGTCTAAAAAACCAAAAATGGTGTTACGTGCAATGCGTAACTATGTTGATCCAGCTCATATGGTTCAATCACTTGGAATGGGCGATGTTTTAAAACGATCAGTTAAATCAATTTTTAATAAAAAAAGTAAAAATAAGTAATCAAAAAAACATTCTCATTGAGAATGTTTTTTTAGTAGATTAAAATATTTAAACGAAATTCTTCAAAACCATTATCAATTTGAAGTTCGTCGTCTTCGAACGTTAATTTCTTATAAGGACCGCCTGTCAAATAAGTGGCAATTTTATAATGTGGTAGGCCTGCCATAATATTATGGACCTGTAATGTATCCTCTTTTGGTAGGTAGCCGAGTTTTCGCATCACAGCTTGATCATCTTCAAAATAAAGTGCAATACGACTATTTTCATTGAATGATACAACATCTTCCTTTAAAGATAATTTATCAAATGACAAATCGACGGGATATTTCCAAACTTCAAGTTCTTCGTAATCAATAAGAAGGAGTAACTGAATGTTAGATTCTAAATCCTCATCGCGCCACCCTTTATTAATATTTTCATTTTTAGTTATTGTTTGTAAGACAACCTTAAAGTTTTGATTATAAAGTGATAAGTCATCAATTTCGGCATCAAGGTACCAAGGATGATTATTTTTAATTTCAAAATAGGGACTAATTGGGTATTTTTTTGAGTCAGACATTTGATTCACCTCTTTCGAACAATTGCTTTAAGTATATCCTATAATGGGTTGAAATGCAGGTCCTTTCGATTTCTAGTAGTCAGTCTTTATCTATGGTAAGATTGTGTCCCATTTAAGATAAGGCAATCATGTTCCTTAACGAAATTAATAAACCCGACTGATAATCGTTCCCAATTAGCTTATACTTAAATGATTGGAAATGGAGTGAATCATTTGATGAATAGTCGTGCATTAAAAGTAGGAATGGCTTTATCAACGAAATTAAATATTTTAAGAGCAGGGGTATTAGGTGCTAATGATGGCATCATCTCAGTTGCAGGCGTTATTCTGGGGATGGCCGGTGCTAGTCAAGGTAAGTACTATCTTGTCTTAGCTGGACTTGCTGGTATGTTTGCGGGAGCGTTCTCAATGGCTGGTGGTGAATACGTCTCAGTTTCTGCACAAAGGGATACACAAAAATCGATTATCCATTCAGCTGCAAAAAAGTTAAAAGAAAATCGTGAATTTGAAATTGAACGATTAATTAATATCTACCAAGCAAAGGGATTCTCGCGGATGGTCGCAACGGATGTGGTCAATGAACTAATGTCTCAAAATGAACTAGAAAATTACTGTAAAGAAGTTAACAATATTGATGTCGGTGAGTACTTAAATCCGTGGCACGCAGCGATGTCCTCAATGACATCCTTTGTAGTTGGCTCGCTAGTTCCATTATTATTAATAGCGATACTCCCAACTGAGTTTATGATTCCACTGACGGTTATTGGCGTTGCTTTAGCTTTACTTTTAACAGGGGCAGTAAGCGGGATATTAGGGCGTAATAATATTAGACATGCCATGGTAAGAAATGTTTTTGTTGGATTAGTAACAATGGCTGTAACTTATTATATTGGCGGTTTATTTGGTTAAAAACCTACCCTTTTTTTAAAAAAGAGGTATGCTTATCTAAAGGAGGTGTTGTTGATGTTTCCGGAAAGATTAAAAGCATTGCGCAGAGGTAGTGGATTAACGCTAACTCAATTAGCTGTTGGATTAAATCAGTCTCAAAAATCGAATCATAACTTGAATTCTGGCCCGCAGATTGGTAGTTGGGAGCGTGGTATTAATACACCCTCATATCTTGAAGTCAGAAAGTTGGCCGAATTCTTTCATGTTTCAATTGATTTTTTAGTTGGTCAAACTAACGATGAATTGATTGATCTTGAAGATTTATTCGCACGGACGGCAACACTTTTATACCGCGATAAAATTTTATCAGGTAGTGATCGTTATGAAGTTATTCAAATGATTCAAGGATATTTAATGGGTAAATACCAGCCATATAATCTGGAAGAAAATGATGATTTAGCGTTACCACTTGAAGATGAAAACAACTAAATAAAAGCGCTATTTTAGAATTTGTTTTTACAATTAGACGTGATATAATTTAGGTGGCTTTTCAAATCAAATGAAGTTGATGAGTGTCTTCGGAAACGATATCAACTGGGACGATTTGAGAGTCATAAATAAAACGTGTCACATAGACACAAGGAGGATTTTATTCATGGAACAAGGTACAGTAAAATGGTTTAACGCAGATAAAGGTTTTGGTTTCATTACTCGCGAAGATGGTAGTGATGTATTCGTACATTTCTCAGCTATTCAAGGTGACGGTTTTAAAACATTAGACGAAGGTCAAAAAGTAACTTTTGACGTTGAAGATAGTGACCGTGGACCACAAGCAGTAAACGTAAACAAAGACTAATTTAAAATCTAAACAACTTGCCATTTAGGTGAGTTGTTTTTTTATGCAAAAAAGTAGGCCGTCAATCCCCGATTGACGGCCTACTTTTAACTATTCACGAGTTGTATTAATTTTTGTATCGGCTGTTAAAGTATTTCCAGTTTTAGCTGGAACCAAGCCAAGTGTGGAACGTAATTTATCAGTGATACGTTGTTTTTCAGTTTCGCTGGCAATTTCAAAAGCTTCTCCATTGACCATTGTTCCTGTACCTTGTAGATAATCTGAATGTGAATGATGTGTTGCCTTACGATAATTGGTACCTAAGACGGTAAGATCATTGAATGTTAAATCAGTTTTCATTTGAGATGACATTGTATTTAAAAATTTATCGTCTAATAAATTTTGAAGTTGTGTACTTTTTAAAGCCACTGCCATAATAATCTGACGTTGGCGTTTTTGTCGACCGTAATCGCCAAGAGGATCATCATATCTCATGCGGGCATACGAAAGGGCTTGTTTACCGTTGACATGAGTTTTAACGCCTTTTTTGAAGCTGGCACCATTATAAGAAAAAGATAGTGGTGGATTAACGTCAACACCGTCAACAGCATCAACTAGTGATTCTAAACCGCCCATGTTGATTGTTGCGTAGAAATCAATGGGTACATTGAAATATTTTTCAACAGTTTTAACGGCAGTTGCAGCACCACCATAAGCATAGGCAGCGTTTATCTTACTTGGAAAATCTGATTCATGGTCTGAAACCGCAACTTCAGTATCACGCGGTAAACTGATTAAGGTCATTGATTCTGTTTTAGGGTTAAGTGTGGCAACGATTAAAGTATCCGTTCGGCCACCAGTTTTAGCACGACCCAAGGCACCATCATCAGAACCTAAAAGTAAAATCGAAATAGGATGGTCCTTTTCCAAAACCGCTGCGACATTTCTAGTTTTAGCAATTTTAGTAGAAGTATAGATTTTATCAGCTGCATTTTTAGCGTTTGAGTATTTATGGTAGGCATAAACGCCACCGCAGATAGCAGCGATTATTATAATGATTAACCAAATTAAGCGACGACGTTTCTTGTTTTGCTTTTTATTTTTTCTTTCGCGTTTTGGTAAAGGCAGGTGATTAGTTGTTTCTTGGTGTAGTAGTTGTTCTTTATGATAGTTTTCTCGACGACTTGACATTGAAATGTTCCCCTTTATTAATTAATGTTCGCCAATAAAAAAGCCAGCAATTAAAATGACTAAAACGATGACGGTAATTTTAACGTACAGATAATCTTTTTCTTTGTAGAAAGCATAAATTGAAATAACGACACGAAGAATTGGTGTTAGTATTAAGCAAAATAGCCCAAGCATCATAATTGCGTAAGGTTTAAGTGCGACAATTCCAGAAATGATAGCAGAAAATGAAGTTGGAAATGTATTACCTTGATAGCCTGTTGAACCTGTAACTAAGGATAGGATAAGACCAATAATCATAATTATCGCAGAAATGAAAACGCCAATTCTTAGTATTTGACCAATCATTAATTCAATTTTTGCCATTTCGGCTGATGTGTTATTTTTTTCATTCATCATTAGATAGATACCCCGAATCCTTTTAGAATCATCTGAATGCTGACATACAATAGTACAGGTACAAAAATGAGGCGAATTATTTTTGCGGGTAGGTATTGCATTGCACGCGAACCAATTGATGAACCAACTAAAATTCCTAGCGCTAATGGAACCGCAATATCAGGTCTAATTGAACCATTGAAAAAGTAGACGGTCGCACTTGCGGCAGCGGTGACACCCATCATTAAGTTACTTGTTGAACTTGATGGTTTCAACGGCATTTTCATTGCAGTATCCATTGCCATAACTTTGAAAATACCAGATCCGATTCCTAGTAGTCCACTAGCAACTCCAGCACCAAGCATAATCGCCATCCCACCTGGAACATTTTCGACTTGATAATCAACTTGTTTTTTTAGTTGTTTATCATAGTACGAACTATTCAGTTTAAATTTGGTAGATAAATAATCAGGTTCAGCTGATTTTAAAACTTCTTCACCTACAAAAATTTTTTTAAGCATGTTGTAGACAGAAAGTAGCAAAAAAGCACCGAATAAAATGAAGAGAAAGGATGTATTAAAGACTCCTGTTAAGAGTGCTCCACAAATCGCACCAATTGTCGTTGCGATTTCTAAAAACATGGCGACCCTCAAATTTAAAACGTCATCTTTTAGAAATGCAATTGTAGCACCAGAACTCGTTGCGATAACGGCAATGATACTAGCACCAATAGCGTATTTAATATCTAATCCCATCATTAAAGTTAAGACCGGGGTGACAATGATGCCGCCACCTAATCCTAAGATAGATCCTAGAGCACCTGCCACAAGACCAGCGGCAAGCATAAGTAGTAGCGTATTCATTATTTATTTTCAACTCTTTTCTAAATTTATAAAGATATCCTATTTTACCATAAACTTACATAAAATTGAGCATTTGCTTGATTTCTGTATGAATTCTTAAAGATTTTGGTAACTAACTTTAAACAAATTAAAAAATATGATAAATTATGTGGATAAAATAGACTGTAATTAAGAGGTTAGAGTAATGATTAATAAGAATAAACTTTATGGAGTAGTCATAATAGGCAGTGGACTATTCGCAATATTGACGTTATTAATAGTAACAAAAAATAATTTTATTCATGGTATAGATAATAATATCATTGCAGTTGTTAGGTTTCATCCTACAGCGCAACTAGACCAAGTGATGCAGATAATCAGTTGGCTAAGTAGTCCGATGATGATAGGGTTGTATTCAGTCATTTTGATGATTATTTTATATAAATTACGACGAGGTGTACTCGCTATTTGGACAGGGATGACCATAATGACTGGAGCACTGTTAATTAAGCTCATTAAAAGTAGCGTCCAGAGACCTCGACCAGTGGGGCATGGATCAATTACTGGATTCAGTTTCCCCAGTGGACATACGTTCGGGGTGGCATTATTTTGTCTAACGATAATGAGTATTATGCTGGTAGAATTTAAGTATAGTAAACAATTTTTGATTAACTGCTTATTAGCGATATGGATCATGATGATTATGATTTCAAGAGTATATCTACAAGCTCACTTTCCGACGGATACGGTAGGCGCTGTTCTTTTAACAGTCACTTGGATAGCCATTGCACGCGTTATATATCTAAAAATTCTGAATAAATTTAAAATTGAGGGCTAAAAAATGAATCAATATGAAACGAAACGGCTTGTGGTACGTCCGTTATGCTCATCAGACATAAATGACATATATGAATATGCTTGTGATGAAACGGTTGGTCAAATGGCTGGCTTTTTACCCGTGAATTCATTGGCTGAAGCTAGTTTGTTCGTTGCGACGCTACAAAAACAAAGTATATTTGCGATTGAGTGTAAAGGAAATCAAAAAGTAGTCGGTAATATCGGTTTATATGAAGTAGTTGATGAGAATCAAGAACCTAGTTTGGTAGTTAAAGAGGTTGGCTATGCACTAAATCCTATTTTTAAGAATCAAGGGATAATGACTGAAGCAGTTCAAGGACTTTTAACAATGGCTCAGGCGTTAGATTTAGAACGTGTAATTGGCGTGACAACTATTGAAAATAAAGCATCTATCAAAGTGTTAAAAAAATCCAATTTTAAATTTGTTGAAAAAAGAGCGGTTTCATCCCTTTTTCAACCTGCTGCTCTAATTAATGAAATTGTTTATGCGGTTGATTTAAAATAATCAATACCAATTGTCAACGACATATGTTATCCTTTATTCGTATATATAGAACTATTTGAAAATTAATCAACCGGGGGTAGCTGACTATGCAATTAACAAAAGGATTTGAACAAGCAGCGTGTATTATTTCTTTATTGGCAACGCAGGATAAGGGTGTGCCAATTTCATCGCAAGTAATCAACGCTCGTCTTGGTGGTTCACAAACTTATCTTCGTAAAATTATGCGTAAGTTAGTCGTTGCGGGACTTGTGAAATCTGTTTCAGGTAATAATGGCGGTTTTACGTTAGCAAGGGATGCTAAGGATATCAATTTATTAGAAATTGTGGAGGCTTCGGAAGGAAAGATTGAAACCTATCCAAACTTCGGTTTCTTTGATCGTGTATTTCGTGAATTTAAACAAGATACAGAAAAAGCAACCGTCGTCGTTAATAGTGTTTTTGCTGAAGCGGATAAACGTTGGGCTAATTATTTAGAGTCACAAACGGTTTATCAACTAATTGCAGCAACGTTTGACGAAACTGAAATTCCTTTAATTAATTGGAATGAAGAAGATATCAGTGGTCAACGTAAATTAATCATTCAAAAAATTGTCGAAAATGTAACCGGAAATCATAAATAACGAAACCATTATTAACCATAACTGGGTTAATAATGGTTTTTTATTTAGGCTTACATTTGGTAAGTTTAAACCATAGTCATTTATTTGTGAAAATGCTATCATGGATACTACTAAAACAAATTCGGAGGAAATCTAATGACAGATAATAAATATTACGGCGCAGATGCCATTGTTGATAGTTTAATAAATCATGATGTGAAATATGTATTTGGTATTCCTGGTGCAAAAATTGATCGTGTTTTTGAAAAATTGGAACATCCGACGAATTCTAAATCGCCAGAATTAATTATTACGCGCCATGAACAAAATGCAGCATTTATGGCTGCTGGGATTGGTCGTATTACAGGTAAACCGGGGGTTGTTTTAACGACTTCCGGACCTGGTGCAAGTAATTTGGCAACAGGCGTTGTGACGGCTACGGCAGAAGGTGATCCTGTTCTTGCTATTTCTGGTCAAGTGAAACGTTCAGATTTAACGAGACTAACGCATCAAAGTATGAATAACACGGCATTATTTGAACCAATCACTAAATATAGTGCAGAGGTTCAAGAACCTGAGAATATTTCAGAAGTGATTGCTAATGCTTACCAAGAAGCTGAGGCTGCAAAGCAAGGGGCAAGTTTCGTTAGTATTCCCCAAGATGTAACAGATTCAGAAGTGAAAACAAAAGTTATCCAGCCTTTAATGGCACCTAAATTAGGTCCCGCTAGCCCGGTAGAAAGTACACTTTTAGCACAAGAAATTAAAGCAGCAAAATTACCTGTTTTACTTGTGGGAATGCGGGCATCTTCACCAGAAGTAACAAAAGCTATTCGTAATTTAGTTGAAGCAACGAATCTACCTGTTGTGGAAACATTTCAAGCCGCTGGTGTGATATCGCGTGAATTAGTCGGTGATTTCTTTGGTCGTGTGGGCTTATTCAGAAATCAACCAGGGGATCAATTACTTAAAAAGAGCGATTTAGTTATTACAATTGGCTATGATCCTATTGAATATGAACCACGTAACTGGAATGCAGAAGGAACAGCTAATATTGTTGTTGTTGACGATATGCGTTCAGAGATTGATCATAATTTCCAACCAAAGAAAGAGTTAGTGGGCGACATCGCGCAAACACTTGAATTTTTATTACCCTATATGAAAGGCTATCAAATGGCATCTGAATCTCGTGAGTATTTAGATGGCTTACAAGAAAAATTACAGGCTAGGGATGAAGCGCCAGTTGTGACAAGTGACACATTAACCAGTCATCCATTAAGCATTATCCAAGAATTACAAAAACGTGTTTCAGATGAAATGACGGTAGCAGTTGATGTCGGTAGTTTCTACATTTGGATCGCGCGACATTTTAGAAGTTATGAACCACGTCATTTATTATTTAGTAATGGGATGCAAACATTAGGAGTTGCGTTACCTTGGGCAATTTCAGCGGCCTTAGTTCGACCTAATACACAAATCGTCTCAATTTCTGGAGATGGTGGATTCTTGTTTTCAGCCCAAGATTTGGAAACAGCGGTTCGTTTGAATCTGAATATTGTTCATATTATTTGGAATGATGGACACTACGATATGGTTAAATTCCAAGAAGAAATGAAATATGGTCAATCTGCCGGTGTGAATTTTGGCGCAGTGGATTTTGTGAAATATGCGGAAAGTTTTGGTGCAAAAGGCTTACGCGTTGAAAAAGCACAAGATTTAGCTAAAACATTAGATGAAGCATTTGCAACTAATGGTCCTGTTATTGTTGATATACCAGTTGATTATAAAGATAATCAAGAATTAGGACAATCAATTTTAATGGATCAATTATATTAAAATAATTTTCAAGAGAGGTCAACGACATGCAAGATATAAAAAAGGTTTATCAACATGGTACCTTAGCAACATTAATTGAAGGCTTGTACGAAGGCACATTGAGTGTTGGAGAATTATTGAAACATGGTGATTACGGAATTGGAACTGTTGGTGATTTAGATGGCGAAATGATTGTGATTGACGGAAAGGCTTTCCAGATTACTGCAAAAGGTCAAATTAATCAAGTTAGCGATGACGTTCTTGTTCCATTTGCGACAGTCCATTTTAATCAAGCAGACGCATCTATTCAATTTGAAAATGTGGCAGGAAATGTTTTAGAAGAGCAATTACTTGAATTATATCCTTACCAAAATTTATTTTTTAGTGTTCTTATTAAAGGAACATTTAGTAAAATGAGTACACGATCTGTTGCTAAACAAAGTAAACCGTATCCAGAATTAACTGCGGTAACTGCCAAACAATCGGAATTTGAAGAAGAAGATATTGATGGAACAGCTATTGGCTATTTCACACCTGAGTTATTTCAAGGAATTGGTGCAGCGGGATTCCATATTCATTTTTTATCTGATGAAAATAAAATGGGTGGACATATTTTAGATTATCATTTAAAAAATGGGGTTGTGAGTTTACAGCCATTTAGTTCGATTGAACAACACTTTCCAATCGAAAATGAAGCTTTTTTAAAAAATGAAACAGATATTGAAAAGTTGCATGATGAAATTAATATAGCTGAAAATTAGGATACAGCTTGCAAAATATCAGTGAATTGATTATAGTAAGAATTATCGAAAGAAGAGGATGCAGTTTTCATAAGTATGTTTAATGAAGCAATTAAGTGCTGAAGAAGTTAAACTGAAAGGGTGAACTGCCGAAGTGGATGCTAACTTAGATTTAGTGACTGCTGGGGTCTGATTTAATAAGTCAGAAACTGTCGTGATTATATAGTAATCACGGGGCGCTTATAACGATTTGACTGAGTCTATTAATCTGAGTCTTTTTGTATAACGCGTAATAGTGTTGTACAAAAGGTCTCTTTTTCTTTTCTCAATTTTAAAAATCACGAGTGCTCCTCTATATATAGGGGGGATTTCATATGGCAGAACAAGAAGGTATGCACCGAGAGTTAAAAACAAGACACTTATCAATGATTGCCTTGGGTGGAAGTATTGGAACAGGCTTATTCGTTGCGAGTGGGTCAGCAATTTCGAAGGCAGGGCCAGGTGGTGCGTTACTAGCTTACATTGGCATTGGAATTATGGTTTACTTTTTAATGACTAGTTTAGGTGAAATGGCAACGTATTTACCAGTTTCAGGGTCGTTTGCGGTTTATTCAACGCGATTTGTTGATCCTGCGATGGGTTTTGCAATGGGTTGGAATTACTGGTTTAACTGGGCAATTACATTGGCTGTTGATATTAGTACAGCTGCCTTGGTTATGCAATTTTGGTTGCCAGATGTACCAGGATGGATTTTTAGTACAATCTCGTTAGTTATTATTTTTTCAATTAATGCGTTGTCAGTTAAATCATTTGGTGAAACAGAATATTGGTTATCAATTATTAAAGTGGTGACTGTCATTGTCTTCTTAATCGTTGGTGTATTGACTATATTTGGTATTCTAGGTGGCCATGCAACGGGACTTGAAAACTTTACAATGAAGAAAGCTCCATTTGTTGGTGGTGTTCCAATGATTCTAAGTGTATTCGTCGTCGCTGGTTTCTCTTTCCAAGGAACTGAATTAATCGGTATTACGGCGGGAGAATCAGAAACGCCTGAAAAGAGTATTCCAAAAGCAATTAAACAAGTGTTTTGGCGGATTCTACTATTCTATATTTTCGCTATTTTTATCATTGCAGCAATTATTCCGTATACAAGTCCAGATTTACTCGGCTCAAGCGCATCAGATATTTCAATTAGTCCATTTACATTGGTCTTTCAAAGAGCTGGGTTAGCCTCTGCAGCAAGTGTTATGAATGCAGTTATCTTAACATCTGTACTTTCAGCTGCAAATTCAGGAATGTATGCATCAACTCGAATGCTTCATTCACTTGCGGAACAGGGTTACGCTCCTAAAAAGTTTAAACAAACGAATAGTCGTGGTATTCCAATGGCAGCACTAGTGGGAACAACATTTATCGGATTACTCACATTTTTAGCAAGTGTTTTTGGAGCAAAAGTGTATGTCTTTTTACTGAGTGCTAGTGGGTTAACTGGATTCATCGCTTGGCTAGGAATTGCAATCTCACATTACAGATTTAGAAAAGCGTTCAAAGCGCAAGGACATGAAGTGTCAGAATTAAAGTACTCTGCAAAATGGTTCCCAGTGGGCCCTATTTTAGCGCTTGTTCTTTGTATTTTAGTTATTCTTGGACAAGATATTCAATCATTTAAAAATTTTGATTGGGAAGCAATCTCGGTTAGTTATATGAGCATTCCGTTATTTGTTATCTTGTACACATATTATAAAATACGCTATAAAACAAAATTAATTCCATTAAAAGATGTAGATTTATCAAAGAAATGAGGCACATTTTGACTAGAAGAAAATGGATGATGATGGTAGTAATGATGTGTGCACTATTAATAGGTGCATGCGGTAAGAAAGCGAATACGACACCTAGCCATAAAACGGTAAAAGTCACACAAAAAAGTGAGCTACCTAAAGGTGTAAAGGCAAATGATTGGAATTTAATATTAGTTAATTCAGAGCATAAACTCAAGCAAGAACTGGATTTTAAACAGAAAATAGATGGAAATGTTATTGTAAATTCAAAAATTGAGAGTGCTTTGAATGATTTTGTATCAGCAGCAAATAAGGCCGGGTATAAGGCGTCACTGGTATCTGGTTATCGATCAATTAGCTACCAAAAAGAGGTCTATGCAGACTCAATTAAAAGCTATGAAAATTCGGGAAAGTCAGTTGCTCAGGCTAAACAATTAACAAAAGAGTATGTGGCAGAACCAGGATCAAGCGAACATCACACCGGACTAGCAGTCGATATGATGTCATCAAATTGGTATGCCAAACATAATGATTTAGATAATAGTAGTGAAACAGATAAGGGTCAAAAATGGTTAATCAACCATGCGGTAAATTATGGATTTATATTGAGATTCCCGAAAGATAAAGAAAAATCGACTAAAATTGATTATGAAACATGGCATTTCCGCTATGTTGGTAAAAGTAACGCGAAATATATAGTTAAGCATCATCTTTCGTTAGAAGAGTATATCGATTTGCTTAATAAAGCGGGTAAGAATTAAACTTGCAATTTAATAAAACAACGCTTATTATTAAAGTAATAAATAAACACGGAAAACGTTATAAGTAGGCATTTAAGAGACGTAATGGTGGTGGAAATTACGAAGCTGAAAATCCGGCGTGAATAAGTGGGTGGGTAATGCCACACGGGAGACCGTTATCTATTTGAGTGTGACAAATGATTATTTGTCGAACTTGGGTGGTACCGCGAAAATGAGCCTTTCGTCCCAATTAGTGGATGAGTGGGCTTTTTTTATACAAAAAAAGGAGGAACAGAATATGTTAGATATTAAAATGATTCGTCAAAATGTCGATGAAGTTAAGGAACAATTGGGTAATCGTGGGGTAAAACCAGAGATTATTGATGAAATGGTTGAAAAGGATCGTAAACGTAGGGATATTATTGTTCAAACCGAAACTTTAAAAAAGAAAAGAAACGATGTATCGCAAGCTATTGCACAATTAAAACGAAATAAAGAAAATGCAGATGCTCAAATCGAAGAAATGAAAAAAGTCGGAGATGAAATTAAAGCATTTGATGAAGAATTAAAGGTTTTAGATGCAGACGTAACAGATATGGCATCGCGACTACCAAATATGCCAAATAAAACGATTCCAGTAGGTCCTGATGAAGATTCAAACATTGAATTAAGAAAAGTAGGTACACCAAGAACTTTTGATTTTGAGCCGAAAGCACATTGGGAAATCGGTGAAAATTTAGATATTTTAGATTTTGAACGTGGCGCTAAAGTGTCGGGCAGTCGATTCCTATACTATAAAGGATGGGGAGCTCGTTTAGAACGTGCTTTATACAATTTTATGCTTGATCAACATGCAATTGATGGTTATACAGAGATTATTCCTCCATATATTGTTAATGATGAGTCAATGTACGGAACTGGTCAATTTCCGAAGTTTAAGGAAGACGTTTTTCAAATCGCAAATGAAAATTTAACGTTAATTCCAACAGCAGAAGTACCATTAACTAATTACTACAGGGATGAAGTTATTCCGGAAGAAAAATTACCAGTATATTTCACAGCTCTCTCACCCTCATTCAGATCTGAAGCAGGAAGCGCTGGAAGAGATACACGTGGATTGATTAGATTGCATCAATTTAATAAAGTTGAAATGGTGAAATATACTAAACCAGAAGATTCATATGCAGAACTAGAAAAAATGACAAGTGATGCAGGCAGAATTATGGAAAAACTTGGGTTACCATATCATGTGATAACATTGTCAACGGGAGATATGGGATTCTCAGCAGCAATGACACATGATTTAGAGGTTTGGTTACCTGCACAAAATATGTATCGTGAAATTTCAAGTTGTTCTAATACTGAAGCATTTCAGGCTCGTAGGGCTCATATCCAATATAGGGATGATGATGGAAAATTACAGTTTGTACACACGTTGAATGGTTCAGGATTGGCAGTTGGTCGTACGCTAGCAGCAGTTCTTGAAAATTATCAGAATGAAGACGGGTCGGTAACTATTCCGGAAGTTCTTCAACCATACATGGGTGGATTAGACATTATTAAATAGCTTTTATCAAAAAAGCGACTTAAACTTATCAATTCGATGAGGTTAAGTCGCTTTTTTGATAAAGTAATAATTAATAAATCAAATTTATCTGTAATGAAGTATTGACAGGGTGTATACCAGATGGTATATTAATAAAGCTGATTGATACGGCAAGAAGAAATGAATATTTATTCAAAAAAATTCTTGACAAATCATGACGTGGTTGATATGATATAAAAGTTGTCAAAAGCAACCAAGTAGATCTTTGAAAACTGAACAAATTTTCGACAAATCAAATGT